>JAICKT010000667.1 GCA_025927795.1 Parafilimonas sp.
ATGCTTTAAAAGAAAAAGGAATTATAACTGAAGAAGAATTTAATTTAAAAAAGAGGCAGCTTTTAAATTTATAATCTTTATCGATGTGTTGGTTTCTCATCACCGATAGACAACCGCAATAAATCACATCAACTGCGCACTTCTTTAATAACTTCAGCAAGCAGGTCAACTACATCTTGGGAGATAACACCAACCTGTTCAATCTCATCTCCTGCCCTCCAGTGATTTCCATCTCTATCTTTTACCAGTGTAAGTCGTTGTGTGCCTTTATCAGACTGAAGCAGTACATCATAAGTTCCGGTAAGATGTCCTTCCCATGAAATGGTTTCGGCAAGAGCCGCTTTGTAAAAAATATTGTTATGTGCGAAAGTAGTGGTAAAAACCAGGTGGTCTTTTGTATCTGGTCTGCCAGCGATAAGTTGGAAGTCCATATCACTTTTATTTAGTATAGCAAGTTAGAAAAAACTCGCTTTCATAAGAGCAAGGTTTTATGAATCATCTTCTCTTTAACCGAAATATTCGACGTACGTTTTTATCTGTATGTTGAACAGTTGATTTTTTTCGACAATTGAGAAAATTAGGCATTGAATTCTTTACCGTCAATTTAAAATAGACTCATAAATTTTATGAACTATGATTTTTATTTTTTCCAATTTGTTATAGATCGCAGTACGTAGAAAAAGTTAGCCGCAATTATACTATGAAAAAACTCCGTTTAGTGCAAAAACCACAATAAAGGTTGGCAGCCAACAAACGAGAAAATTTTTTGTTTTCATTTTTTGCAGTTTGTTTTTGGAATTTATTTTATCAAAGCCAAAAGAAAAATAAGAAAAAAATTGTACAGGTTAACGTTCAACTTTTAAAATCACAAGAGTAACATGATTGAATAAGGTGCACTGAATTTATTCGCACTTATCAATTATTTGTCTCAATGAATGCTTCGCATTCTTATTGTCCTTATCGGATTACAAGAATAAAACTTCAATAAAAAAACTTTTATAAAAAATTTTGAAAATTTCTGATTTTTAAATCACCTTCAAACAAATACAGTTTGCTTATGAAATTTTTTTACTCAATACCATTGTTCATCTTTTGCTTCATTTCATTTAAAGCATCATCACAAACAACTAATGATAAAGTAAAACAATTTGTACAATCGGATAAGAATCGCATGATAGATGAATACACAAGTTTTGTTTCAATACCCAATGTGACAAACGATTCTGCAAACATTCCTTTAAACACAGCATTTATTCAAAAGATGATGGAGCAAAGAGGAATTAAAAGCGAACTATTGCACGGAACAACAGCAGGTGTAAATGCTTCAGTGTACGGAGAAATAAAAGTAGCAGGTGCAAAAAAAACGATTGCATTTTATGCGCATTATGATGGTCAGCCGGTGAATGCAAAACAATGGGCAAACGGGTTGCAGCCATTTAAACCTGTCTTCATTACAAATAGTGTTGAACATGGCGGAACGATTGTGGATTATAAAAAAGGAAAACCATTAAACGATGAGTGGCGATTGACGGGCAGAGCAAGTGCCGA
>JAICKT010000141.1 GCA_025927795.1 Parafilimonas sp.
GAACTCAAAATTCAAAACTCAAAACTGCAAACTGTTTTATGGGGCATTAGCGCAACCATTGGAAATTTAGAAGAAGCCAAACAAGTTTTGCTTAGCTCATTGTCGAAATTTAAAGAAACCATTTCGAATAATAGCTCCCCTCTCCACGAATGGAGAGGGGTTGGGGATGATGGCGTGATTGTAAAAGCAAAAATGGATAAGCGTATTGAAGTGCTTTCCATCATTCCCGACGAAATTGAAAAATATCCGTGGGCTGGTCATCTTGGAATTAAGCTCGCCGAAAAAATTGTTCCTATCATCGAGCAAAGCAATACAACACTTGTGTTCATCAACACAAGAAGTATGAGTGAGCTTTGGTATCAAACACTATTAACTATTGCACCGCAGTTTGCTGGTGCTATTGCATTGCATCACGGCAGTATTGAACATGAATTAAGAACCTGGGTTGAAGAAGCACTTCATGCACAAAAATTAAAAGCGGTTGTATGCACAGCAAGTTTAGATTTAGGTGTTGATTTTCGTCCTGTTGATACAGTTATACAGGTTGGCTCGCCAAAAGGTGTTTCGCGTTTTTTGCAACGGGCGGGGAGAAGTGGTCATAAACCCGGCGATATAAGCAAAGTTTATTTTCTTCCAACACATTCATTGGAATTAGTCGAGGCTGCAGGATTAAAAAACGCTATCAATGAAAATGTGATTGAGAGCCGTCAACCAATGTTATTATGTTTTGATGTGTTGATGCAATATTTATGCACGCTGGCAATTGGTGAAGGTTTTTATGAAGAACAGATTTATCACGAAGTAAAAAATACTTTTTGCTACGCAGATATTACACATGATGAATGGAAAGAATTATTGCAGCAAATAACCGGCGGTGGCAGAGCACTTGAAAATTATGATGAATATAAAAAAGTAGAAGTTGATGAGCAAGGTTTATTCAGAATAAAAAATCGCCGTATTGCCATGCGGCATCGGATGCAAATCGGAACAATTGTAAGCGACTTAATGATGAAAGTAAAAATGATGCATGGCGGTTATATCGGTATGATTGAAGAATGGTTTTTAAGCAGGCTTGAACCCGGCGATGCATTCACTTTTGCCGGAAGAAATTTAGAGCTGGTGATGATTAAAGAGATGACAGCGTATGTAAAACTTTCACCCAAAAGAAAATCCATTATTCCAAGCTGGATGGGTGCGCGTATGAGTTTAACAGCAAATCTTGGAATGATTTTACGCCGCACATTTAATTCAGCCTTCACCTCAAATTTAATTGAATTAAAAGAACTAAGACCGTTGTTTGAGTTGCAAAAAAAATTATCGCATGTACCTTTAAGTGATGAATTATTAATTGAGCAAATTGAAGCGAAAGATGGATTTCATTTAGTGGTTTATCCTTTTGAAGGAAGGCAGATTCATGAAGCGATGAGTTCTATTCTTGCGTATCGTATCAGTCAAATTACACCAATTACTTTTTCAATTGCAATGAATGATTATGGTTTTGAATTATTAAGCGACCAGCCTGTACCTGTTGATGATACGAATGTGCGTGAATTATTTACTACTGATAATTTGATTACAGATATTCAGCGCAGCGTAAATTCTGTTGAAATGGCTGGAAGAAAATTTCGCGACATTGCAGTTATCGGCGGATTAATTTTTACAGGTTATCCCGGCGAACCCAAAAAAGCAAAACATTTGCAGGCTTCCGCATCATTATTATTTAAAGTTTTTAGCGAGTATGACCCAAACAATATTTTGTTACGACAAGCTTATCACGAAGTATTTGAGCAACAGATGGAAGAAGTGCGTTTAAGAACTGCACTTGAACGCATCAGCAATAATGATATCATTTTAAAATTCCCCGACAGGTTTACGCCACTTTCATTTCCGATTATTGTAGACAGTTTAAGTCGCTATAATTTATCATCAGAAAAATTTGAAGACCGTGTAAGAAAAATGCAGAAGCAGTTGGAAGAATAATTATGGAATGTTTGTTTTATTTCATCTCATTATAAAAACTCTTATGAGTGAAATATTACCAAACGAACATCACAAAAAAGCAGGTGTTCGCAAAACTAAAAAAGCAAGTTTAAGAATTGATCTTACGCCAATGGTTGATCTGGGGTTTTTATTGATTTCTTTTTTTGTATTTACAACCACATTGGCAAAATCAACTGGAATGAAACTCAATATTCCCGATGATAGAAACATTATTGATTCATCAAAAGCTGAAGCAAGTAAAACTTTAAATGTTATTCTTGGCGCAAACAACAATATATATTATTATGAAGGAGGTAGTCTAAATCAAATAAAGAGTATTGGCAGTGAGGCATCAGGCTTGCGTGATATTATTAACCAAAAAAAAATAACGCTTCGAAATAAATATGGAAATGATTCATGTCTTATCGTTCTTATCAAACCAACGGAAAATGCAACTTATGAAAACATTATAAATTCACTTGATGAAATGCTAATTTGTTCTGTAAAAACTTATGTGCTTATGGATGCTTCAGATAATGAAATAAGACGAATAAGAAATTAATCCCGCTATTTTGACTTTTTATTTTATTCATTTATTTTGATTAAAACAAAACCACTGCAAGGATTGGATTAGGTGCATAATTCAAACTTTAGAGCGAACTATTATTCGGATTTTTATCTTCATCTCCTTACCTTCGCGCCAATTTAAAAAAAGCATAAATATTTATGGCTAACATAGGTAAGGTAAAACAAATAATCGGCGCTGTGGTTGATGTATATTTTCCGGACAGCTCTCTGCCGGAAATTTACAATGCATTAGAATTAAAACGTCCGAACGGAGATAAACTGGTGCTTGAAGTAGAGCAACATCTTGGTGAAGATAGTGTGCGTTGTATTGCAATGGATGCCACGGAGGGTTTGGTGCGTGGTACCGAAGTAGTAGATACCGGGATTGCGATTGCGATGCCAACAGGTGAAGCTATTCATGGACGTTTATTTAATGTAACCGGAGATGCAATTGATGGCTTACCGCAGGTAAGCAAAGAAAATGGCAGACCTATTCATGCCATGCCACCCGCGTTTGAAAACCTGAGCACTGCCACTGAAGTTTTGCTTACCGGTATTAAAGTGATTGACCTGATTGAACCATATGCAAAAGGGGGAAAGATTGGTTTATTTGGTGGCGCAGGTGTGGGTAAAACGGTATTAATACAAGAGCTCATTAACAATATTGCAAAAGGTTATGGAGGATTATCTGTATTTGCCGGAGTCGGAGAGAGAACACGCGAAGGAAATGATCTGCTTCGTGAAATGATCGAAGCCGGAATTATGAAATATGGCGATAATTTCAAACACAGCATGGAAGAAGGTGGTTGGGATTTAAGTAAAGTTGATATGGAAGGCTTAAAAGATTCAAGAGCCACATTTGTTTTTGGTCAGATGAATGAGCCGCCGGGCGCACGTGCAAGAGTTGCATTAAGCGGTTTAACGATTGCAGAATATTTCCGTGATGGTGATGGCACAGGTAAAGGGAAAGATATTCTTTTCTTCGTTGATAACATCTTCCGTTTTACACAGGCAGGTTCAGAGGTATCAGCATTGTTAGGTCGTATGCCGTCTGCCGTAGGTTATCAGCCAACATTGGCCACAGAAATGGGTTTGATGCAGGAAAGAATTACTTCAACACGCAATGGTTCTATTACTTCTGTTCAGGCAGTTTATGTACCTGCTGATGACTTAACAGACCCTGCACCTGCAACAACATTTGCACATCTTGATGCAACAACTGTATTAAGTCGTAAGATTGCTGACCTTGGTATTTATCCTGCGGTTGATCCATTGGATTCAACTTCAAGAATTCTTACTCCAATTATTGTTGGCGAACAGCATTACAATACAGCAAATCGTGTAAAACTTATTTTACAGCGTTATAAAGAATTGCAGGATATCATCGCGATTCTTGGTATGGATGAATTAAGTGAAGAAGATAAATTAGTTGTATCAAGAGCAAGGCGTGTACAGCGTTTCTTATCACAACCATTTCATGTAGCTGAGGCATTCACCGGTTTGAAAGGTGTGTTTGTAAGTATTGAAGATACTATTCGCGGGTTCAACATGATTATGGATGGTGAAGTGGACGAATATCCTGAAGCAGCATTCAATCTTGTTGGTACTATTGAAGACGCTATTGAAAAAGGTAAAAAATTAATTGAACAGGCGAAAGGATAATTTGAGAATTTGAAGATTCACTAATTTAAAAATTAGCTATCCTCTAAATTTATTTTCAAATCTTCACATTCACAATTTTTTAAATTATGACACTTGAAATATTAACACCGGAAACAAAATTATACAGCGGAGATGTATATGGTATTCAGTTGCCGGGAATTGCTGGTTCTTTTGAAGTGCTTGATAAACATGCGCCGTTGGTTGCAGCTTTAGGCAAAGGCAATATTAAAGTACTGAAAACGAAAACCGATGTTACAAATTATATCATTCAAAGCGGTTTTGTTGAGGTGCTGAATAATAAAACAATTGTTTTGGTAGAAGGTGCAAGTGAAAAATAAATTTCGATAAGATTTTTTAAGAGCTCTCAAATTTTGAGGGCTTTTTTATTGTAAGCCATTTATACTTTTAAACTTCACGAAATATAATTTTAATTCCAGTTATAATTTTTTAGGTTTTAGAGTCTTTAGAAAAAACCATATTTGTTTAAGTTGTTTATTGAAGTTTTTAAAACTATACAAATCTCATAATGAAAAATTTAAAACTGCTGCTTGCCTTAATCTTTCAGTCAATCCTGTTAAATGCCTTTTCACAAACTCAAACAAATATGTTTCGCGGAACAGCATTACATACATCAGCTGTTACATCAAACAATAAATTAATTTTTGGCGAAAAGGCATGGATGTTTAATGCAGATGCACCCATTCGCGCTACAACGGTTTGCAATAACACAACAATTTTCTTTGGCAGCAGTAAAGGAATTTTTTATGCGCTTGATAAAAATAATGGCGTAATAAAATGGCAATATAATACCGGTTATGCAATAGAATCTTCTGCAGCTTTATTTAATGGTAATGTTTTTTTGAGCGATAATAAACAAACATTATATGCATTAAATGCAACAACCGGAAAGCTTGTTTGGAAATTTGATTTTGGAATTAATCTGAATTACGATTGGGGATTCGATTATTATTATTCATCACCAACAATTGCTGATGGTAAAATTTTAATTGGTGCGAAAGATGGATTTGTTTACAACATCAATGCATCAAACGGGAAAATTATATGGAAATTTAAAACAGATGGCATTGTTCGCAGCACACCTGCAGTTGAAAATAATGATGTTTATTTCGGCGATGTTGAAGGCATTTTGTATAAAGTTGATTTTAATAGCGGCAAAGAAATATGGCGTTTTAAAACAACTGGCAACGGTTTAAAAAATGAAGATTTTGGTTTTGATAGAAGGGCAATTATTTCATCACCAGTCATTGCACAAAACAAAATATTAGTTGGTTGCAGAGATGGATTTTTATATGCAGTAAATAAAGAATCAGGAAAAGAAAGTTGGAATATGGATCACCATGTATCATGGGTTATTTCTTCCGTTGCTGTAAAAGATTCCATTGTTGTTACAGGAACCTCTGACGGAAGATTTATACAAGCGATCAATCTTAATACAGGCAAAGAAATATGGAAATTTAAAACGGTTTCTATAGTTTGGTCATCACCAATAATTTTTAATAATGATGTTTATATCGGCAGCCAGGAAGGAATTTTATATTGTCTCGATTTGCACACCGGAAAAAAAATAACATCGTTTCAGGCTAACGGAAAAATTTTTTCATCGCCAGTTGTTAGCGATACACTTTTATATTTTGGAACAGACAAAGGTTTAATGTATGCATTAAAGTCTTCAAAAAATATCTTTCCATCAAGCGATTTTAAAAAATATGTTTTCTGGCAAAATGTTGCTGATCCGTATTTTCATTATGGTAATAGCGAAAAAATAAAAATTTATTTAAACGCGCATGGATATGAAACAGCAGATACTTCATCACTAATAAATATTTTAAACAAAACGGATTCAGCTGCACATTCTGTAATTGTTTTTGCTAACAATTATTTTTCAAAAAAAATTACCAACGGAAATGAACATTCTTTACTAAGAAATTACTTGCAAGCTGGCGGACGCATTGTTGTATTAGGTATCAATCCTGCGATATATGAATTTGATTCTGCAGGCAATCTTATCAATTATAAATTTTCATTGGCAGATAGTTTATTGAACATTCATTACGGACCAAATGATTTACGTTCAATGGGTGGTATTCAACCTGCATTTGCAACGGAAGAAGGAAAGCATTGGGGCGTTGAAAATTCTTTTACGGCCTTTCTTCCCATTAATGAAAAACAAATTGATGTAGCGTTGGGTAAAGATGAAAATGGCAAAATTGTTTCGTGGGTAAAAAGATATAATGCAAATAATAATTCAGGGTTTATTCAAATTTGGATTGATCCTGATTTTGTTGATGACATGAGTTCAATTATAAATGTTGCAGAACATTTATAAGATTAATCTTGTTTGTTTACATAAATTCATTCAATCTTAAAGCCATTATAAAACTGCTCTCGCTAACTTGCAATAATGACGACAATTCCAAACGTTTGGGAAAGTAAAAGCCTTATTCGATTTCCCGATTGTGATCCATTTAATCATTTAAATAATGCCCGGTATCTTGATTATTTTATTAATGCACGCGAAGACCAGGCTATGAAATATTTAAATTTCAATATTTACGGTTATGCCGCGGAAAAAGGTTTAAGCTGGGTAGTTAGCAAAAACCAGATTGTTTATATTAAACCTGCTTTTCTTATGGAAACTGTTGTAATAGATTCAACTATTTTAGAATTAAGAGAAAAAGATTTATTGGTAGAAATGAGAATGTGGAATGAAAAAAAAGATAAATTAAAAAGCATTTTGTGGAGCAATTTCGCTCACGTTAATCTTAAAACACAAAAGCCGGAAACACATTCACAAGAGCTCATGGAAATTTTTAAACCATTTGAAAATAAACTTTCACCTCCTGTAAACTTTGATGAACGTGTTGAAAATTTAAGAAACGCTTCAAGGATTTAATTTCGCACACTTGTCTGCAATAAATATTTTTTATTTAATTATAATTTTCCTCCGTACTCACTAATCAATTCTGCAACTAATGCAGTCCATCCTGTTTGATGACTTGCGCCCAATCCTCTGCCATTATCACCATGAAAATATTCATAAAACAATATGAGATTTTCGTTACCTGGTTTTTGATAAAACCAGTTATAATCGCCATAAATTTTTCTTTTTCCTTCTTCATCTTTTTCAAATAAACTTATCACACGTTTCGTAAGTTCATCAGCCACTTCTTCCAAATTCATTTTAATTCCTGAACCAACAGGGCATTCAACCAATAAACTATCACCATAAAATTTTCCATACTTACGAATAGATTGTATGATTAAATAATTTATCGGCATCCACACAGGTCCGCGCCAGTTTGAATTGCCGCCGAACATATTCGAAGTGCTATCGCCGGGATCATATTGAATTGTATAACCAACACCTTCAAGTGTTACAGAATAAGAATTATTTTCATGAAATTTTGATAAAGCCCTAATGCCGCCTGAAGAAAGAAATTCATTTTCGTTTAATAAGTATTCAAGTAAGTGTGGAAGTCTTTCTTTACGTACCAGTGAAAGTAAAATTTCGCCCTGTTCACCACGCTCTTCGTTTGGCCAAAACTTATTATTTTTTTTGCGATAATTTTCAAACCATCCAATTCTTTTTTTAAAATCACTTAATTTATTTCTTTCGTCAGGAGTAATATTTGATACAGCAAATAATGGCGATAATCCAACAATCGAACGTATGCGCAATGGCAAAGGGTCTGTACCCGGCATACTTAATACATCATAAAAAAATTTGTCTTCTGCATTCCACAAATGATGTTCATTCAGCGCTTCTGCAATCAATACAAAATGTTCAAAAAATTTTGTTGCAGTGTCTTCAAAAGAATTATCATGCAAAGCTATTTCGATAGCAATATCCATCATGTTTAATGCATACATGCCCATCCAACTCGTGCCATCGGCTTGCTCTAATTGTACTGTTCCTTTACTATTAAAACTCCGGTTAAACACACCAATATTATCAAGTCCTAAAAATCCACCTTCAAAAATATTATTGCCATAACGGTCTTTACGGTTTATCCACCAGGTAAAATTTATGAGCAGCTTTTGAAAAATTTTTTTTAGAAATTGTACGTCACCTTTGCCTGTTTGTTTTTGTTCAATATAATAAACCTGCAAAGCTGCAAATGCCTGTACCGGCGGATTTACATCACTGAAATTCCATTCATATGCGGGCAACTGTCCATCAGGTTTCATATACCATTCACGCATAATAAGCAGCAACTGATGTTTTGCAAAACCTGCGTCGGCAACTGCCATCGAAATTGTTTGAAACGCTAAATCCCATGCAGCATACCACGGGTATTCCCATTTATCGGGCATGCAAATAATATCCTGGTTTTTAAGATGTGTCCATTCACTATCTCTGCCAGTTGCTTTAGTGTTACTAACAGGTGTAATGCCATCACTTGTTGTAAGCCATCGCTCCACATCAAAATGATAATATTGTTTACTCCATAATAATCCTGCAATCGCCTGACGTTGAATATTCGCTACGTCTTCATTCAAACCTTTTGGTAAAATGGCTGCATAAAAATCATCAGCTTCATGTTTGCGTGTTTTAAAAATTTCTTCAAATCCGTAACCAAATGGTTTCTTAATATGATTATTACTAAACCTGCAATAAATTGTTTTTGTTTCGCCTGCAGCAATATTCAATTTATATACAGCTGCGAATTTTGTTCCTTCTTTTTTATTTCGTAACGCCGTTATATTTTTCTTTTTAATGATAGCAGTATGAAATGCATCTTTTGTAAAAATATTTTTATTAGGCTCTCCGGTTATTATGGCTGTGTTGGTTTCATTTTCGGTAAACAACCTGTCATTCGCATCTAAAAAGTATAAATAATGATTACCTAATCTTGGATGCGTTGTTTGCACGCAATTTTTATTTACAAAAGAGATAGATGGCCTTGTAAAATCTTCTGTATAAGACCAGCGATTATAGAACCAAAGTGTTGGCAACACCGTAATATGTGCATTTTCGTAATAACGATTGTGAACATTTATTTTTATGCAGATATCTTCATCATCATACTTGGCATAAGTTACCAGTATATCAAAATATTGATTGTCATCAAAAACATGTGTGTCTAAAATTTCGTATTCAGGATCAAGTTTTGTTCTTGTGCGATTTTCATTTCGCAATAACTCATATGGAAATTCTTGTTGCGGATATTTATACAAATATTCCATATAAGTATGTGTAGGAACATTATCTAAATAGTAATACAGTTCCTTCACGTCTTCACCATGATTGCCTTCAAAATTTCCAAGGCCAAAAAGTCGTTCTTTTAAAATGGGATCTTTGCCGTTCCATAAAGCAACTCCAAAACATAAATTCTGAAAGAGATCTGAGATGCCTGCTAATCCATCTTCACCCCATCGATAGGCGCGGCAATGCGCATGGTCAAATGGAAAGTAATGCCATGCATCTCCATCAGGGCTATAATCTTCTCTTACGGTTGCCCATTGGCGTTCACTTAAATAAGGTCCCCATGTAACAAGCGGAACAGCTTTTTTTTCATTCTCAATTAGCCGCTGGTGCTCAACTGTCATAACGGGCATAAACTTAGCAAAAGCCGTGCATAAATGTTTGTGTAAATTTTATTGAACAAACAAATCAAATAAAAACGAATAAATATTCAATAATCAATAACTCAATAATCAACAATCAATTTTAGAGAATGCCTGAACATTGATTAGTGTGTATTGAATATTGAGTGTTAAAAAAATGAACTATACATCACTGGTTTGGTTTTTGATTTACAATGATTATAAAATCTAACATTATGAAATCTTTACAAGGCAAAAAAATTGCCATTCTTACTGAAAATGGTTTTGAAGAAGTAGAGCTAACAAGCCCAAAGCAAGCTTTGGAAGAAGCAGGCGCTTCTGTGGAAATCGTTTCTCCGCAAAAAGAAAAAGTAAAGGGATGGGATCATGATCACTGGTCAATTGAATTAAAGGTTGATAAAAATATTGAAGAAGCAAATGCAGACGATTATGATGCAATTGTTTTACCGGGCGGTGTAATTAATCCCGATAAATTAAGATTAAATAAAAAAGCTGTTGATTTTGCACAACAATTTCTTGAAGGTGGTAAACCTGTTGCTGCCATTTGTCATGGTCCGCAAACATTAATTGAAACAGGTTTGCTCGAAGGCAGAACATTAACATCATATCCATCACTTCAAACAGACCTTACCAATGCAGGCGCAGATTGGGTTGACAGAGAAGTAGTGGTTGATAACGGGCTTGTTACAAGTCGTAAGCCAGATGACCTGAAAGCATTCAATAAAAAAATGATTGAAGAAATTCATGAAGGTGTACATATA
>JAICKT010000394.1 GCA_025927795.1 Parafilimonas sp.
ACAATAAGCACATTTGTAGGCGGCGGACCCAAATAAAAGCCATCCAATGCAATATATCCATTATGATTACCTTGCGAAGCAACGATTGTTAATGATGATGCAGTTGCCGTAAGCAAACCTGAATAGATATTCCATTCAAACAACTTTCCTGCAGGCGGATTAACATAACCTGTTGCACCGCTTATTGTAACAGAAGGCGGAAAAGGTGTAATATAATCGGGGGAAGGCGGACCTGTAGTTATGCCTTGCGAAGCATAATAATATTTGAAGTAATAAACACTACCTGGCACAAGACCTGTAACTGTTTGTGTAAAGTTTTCAGTGCCGAAAACATTTTGCCAGGTTCCTCCGTCAGGTGAAGCAGTTGGAGTGCCTCCTGTCCAATAATATCCGGTTGTGGAGTTAAGTGCTCCGGCTGAATCATTAATATCAGGTGTATTAGCATCAATGCCGGATGTTGAGTACTTGCTCCATGAAGGCGCAACTATATCTGCTCCTTCACCGCTTGTCATAGAGCCATTTAATATTAAATTCTGGGCAAGAATAATTTGCGTAGTGAACAATGCATGCGAAAGAAAAACACAGATCACACAGCAGGCATACTTTCGTTGCATACATAAAAATAAATAGTTTATATAAACCTCATTATGTAAAACTTAAAGTTTTCGTATAGAAGTGCCGATAGATAATCATTCTCTACAGCTTTGTTTAAGTCCTTTATTCCCTCAAAAATGCCTCGTTCCTCTCATTAACGTTGAATCATTCTGCCACAATGTTCAAACTGCTGAGAGCCTTAAATAAATGAATAAATATTCATTAATGAATTGCCTGAAATAAAAATGCAGCAAGCATACCGCCGATAATTGGTCCGAAAACCGGAATCCAGCTATGCGCCCAATCGCTGGTACCTTTATTTTTTATAGGAAGAATGGCATGCATGATGCGCGGACCCAAATCACGTGCGGGATTGATGGGATAACCGGTGGGTCCGCCAAGACTTAAACCGATAGCAAGTACCACAAAAGCAACGGGCAATGCATCGAGCGAGCCGAGTTCGTTTGAAGGCGGCACAATAAATAAAACGCTTAATATAAATACAAAAGTGGCGATGATTTCGCTGAGTAAGTTATGCGCCGGATTGCGGATTGCCGGACCTGTGCAGAACACAGCTAATTTGCTCGATGCATTTTCAGTTGCGTCAAAATGTTGTTTGTATGCAAGCCACACGACGAATGCGCCAATCATAGCACCAATCATTTGTGCTGCAATGTATGTGGGCACCAACGACCAGCTAAACTTTCCGGTATAAGCCAATGCAATTGTAACAGCTGGATTAAGGTGTGCACCACTTGCCGACGCACTTACAAAAACACCGGCGAATACGGCCATTGCCCAACCCATTGTAATTACAATCCAGCCGCTGTTAAAACCATTTGTTTTATTAAGCAGCACGTTTGCAACAACACCATCGCCGAGAATAATTAAAATAGCTGTACCAACAATTTCTCCGGTGAATGCAGTCATATGTTTTAGTTTAATTGTTTCAGTGTTTCAAATTTGTAAATTAAGTTATGTTATAATAACAATGGAACTTTCAAATCTTGGAACATTGGAACTCGTTATGGCAAATAATTTTTTGCAAGCTGTGTAAAATTATCAATTTCTAATTGTATCCAATGTTCACCGTAATTAAAAATAGCTGCCATTTCTTTTGCAACACGCGGTGCAGTTTGTATTGCAGCTTTTGCATCAAGAAATAATAATCTTGTTCTGCGCGCAAGTACATCTTCAACCGTTATCGCCATTTCATTTTCTATAAATCTTTTTATGTTTTCTAATGAATAAATTTTTTCAATCGCATCATCATAATTAATGTTATCAAATTCGCTGTTTGCAATTTTCAGGTGTTTTGTTATACATTCTTTATAAGAAAATTTTGCAACAAAGATGGCATTGTTCACAGCATCTTCCGCCATTTTACGATAGGTCGTCCATTTGCCGCCAGTAATTGTTATTAAGTTTGAATGCGACACAATAATTACATGGTCGCGGCTAAGCATAGATGTATTTGTAACGCCTTTTGTTCTCACCAGTGGGCGCAGTCCGGCAAACATGCTCGTTACATCATTTATTATAATATTTGTTTTTAAATAACGATTTGCATGTTTTAAAACAAAATCAATTTCCTCCTGCAGCGGAATGGGTTCATCGCTGATGTCCTCTATTTCTGTATCCGTTGTTCCGATTACAATTTTATTATGCCATGGCACAGCAAACAACACACGCTTGTCATCTGTTTTTGGAATCATCAATGCATAATTGCCTGGAAAAAAATTTTTATTAACTACCAAATGTATTCCCTGCGATGGTGTAACAATTTCATTTGAATTGCTGTTATCCATCTGAATAATATCGTCTACAAAAACACCTGTTGCATTAATAACCACTTTACTTTTTATCTCAAAAGTTTTATCGTTTATTGCATCATAGGCAACAACACCATATATTTTAGCCTGCTTATCTGTTGGCTTTATTTTCTTTTTTAATATTGATACTACTTCACAATAATTTAAAAGCACAGCACCATGTTTGGCAGCAGTGTTTGCAAGATTTATTGCAAGCCGTGCATCATCAAACTGACCATCGTAATAAATTACTCCACCACTTAAATTTTTTTGATTGATGCCAGGCAAAAAATTTTGCGTTGTTTTTTTACTTAAAAATTTTGTAGTACCTAAACTCAGTTTACCTGAAAGAATATCATAAAATTTTAAGCCTGAACCATAATAAATTTTTTGCACCACTGAAAATGCAGGAATTACAAAACCAAGTTTTCTTGTAACGTGCGGCGCATTTTTTAGCAGCCAGCCTCTTTCTTGTAATGCTTCACGAACGAGTTTTAAATTGCCTTGTTCAAGATAACGAACTCCGCCATGCACCAGTTTTGTAGAACGGCTTGATGTACCTTTTGCAAAATCGTCTGCTTCAATAAGTATGGTTGAAAATCCGCGGGAAGCCGCATCCACGGCGGTTCCCAAGCCTGTAGCACCGCCGCCGATAATAAGCATGTCCCATGTTTTATTTTCATCCAATTGTTGCAACATGGAAATTCTGTTCATGCTTTAATATAGTTGTTCGTTTTTTATTAAGTTGTCAACTTCAATATTAAAGGAAATTCTTTTCACGAATAACAACTTTAAATTCATAAAATATCTCAATCTTCTTTAACCTGACATTTTATTTAAGATGGCTGATTTATAATAGTTTTCTTTACATCAATCTTGCCATATACAACATTCAACGAAGCTTTGCCTTTTGCATAAACTACATTTCCAAAACCTGTTTCTGTAGAAAGAAATGAAGTAAAATCGCCAATCTTTGAATCAACATATAATGTTTGCTCAACTGCATCGTAGCGCACGCCGGTTAAAGCCTGTATATATCCATAGCTTGATAAAGCTCTTGCATACCAATGGCCGCATTCATATTCATTAAACGGGTTGCGTACTTTGCCATCATATCTTTTTCGGCTTGCACGCACAATTTCTAAACCAGCATTCACATTATTTGTTAACATTAAATGCGCAGCAACCTGGTGTTCAATTCCTGTCCACACTTCATCGCTGTAAACAAAAGGTAAAGAAAGTTTGCCGCCCTTTGGCCAACTGCATAACAACAAACCACCTTCATCACCTAAAGCATAAGAAGGCCGTTGCGGATTTGCATGATCACTTAAATTATTTTTGAAATTATATTTATAAACAGATAATAAATGGCTTTTGATTTTCATTGAATCAACAGGATCATTCACGCCGCACATTGCTGCAATCCATGCACCCAAAACACCATCCGATAAACAACCTTTTCCATATTGATATTTGGGGCCTTCTTCTGCGAGTAATTTTTTTGCTTCATCTGAATAATCGCCTGAAAAAGATTTTTTTGACGCTTCAACAGGGTTACCTGCATTCAAACCTTCATATTTTATTTCCTGGAAAAAATATTCGCCGTTATATAAATTATTTTCTAAATAACTTTTGCCTTTTGAAAACAATTGCTCATAACGATTTATATCTTCATTTAA
>JAICKT010000541.1 GCA_025927795.1 Parafilimonas sp.
AGCTTAACATTCGAATTTTCAAAATTCAAATTCTCTTTATCATGGCACATAAAAAAGGTGAAGGTAGCGTAAAGAACGGTCGTGATTCACAAAGCAAACGCTTAGGTGTAAAAATATTTGGCGGTCAGCCTGCGATTGCAGGAAACATAATTGTTCGTCAACGCGGAACTGTTTATCATCCTGGAAAAAATGTAGGTGTTGGAAAAGATTTTACTTTGTTTGCACTTACTGATGGCGTTGTGCAATTTTCAAAAACAAAATTAAACAGAACAAATGTTTCTGTTCTTCCGTTAGAAACTTCTGCATAAAAATTTTATTCTTACCTGTTGTTTTTGTTTGATGATATAAAGATGTTATCCACTTTATATGAATAAATTTTTTGGTGTTTGAAATTAAGTATATACTTTAGTATAATTATTTTACTAACCATTAAATTTCAAAAACTATGGCAACAGCAAAGAAAGCTGCTAAGAAAGCCGCTCCTAAAAAAGCTGCTAAGAAAGCTGCTCCTAAAAAAGCTGCTAAGAAAGGAAAAAAATAAATTTTCTTTTAAGCTGATAAGACTAAGTCTCCCGATGTTTCGGGAGACTTTTTAATTTTATACAGGTTGAATTGATTTATTTTTTCTTACTAAAACAATTGCTGTAAAAACAATCAACAACCAAACGATTGCCGAAGCAATTGTTTCAATGGTTTTGCTGCTGTAAAAAGATGCAGGTTTAAATTCAAAACGTATTGTATGGTTACCCGCAGGGATTGATAAACCCCTTAAAACATAATCCGTTCTTACAATAGGTGCTTCTTTATTATCAATATAAGCTTTCCATCCACGATCATAATATATTTCACTAAACACTGCAAACTCATTTGTATTACTTGAGCTTGAATAAGTAATTACATCATTATCATTTTTTATTAATTGAATTTTTGAAGCACTGTCATAAACAGGTGTTGAATTAATTTTATCTTTTTCATCTTGCTCAACAACGGCTGTATCTCCAGGATTATTTTTATCAAGCGCTTTCATAGCTGCGGCATCATCTTTTACATACTCTATATTTTTTACAAACCAGCATGCTCCTAATGCTCCGGGATTTTGTTGTACTTCAGGCTGACCTTGCTGATTTTTTGTAATTACATATTTTGTATTAAGCATGTTAAGTACATTAATATTTAATTTATTGTTTAGCTGATATGTAATTAAATCCTGGTAAATAGAAAGTTTTGCAGGATGATAACCACCGATTGAATTATGAAAATAAGATGTAAGCGCATCATTGTATGTATCTGCATTTAAATTAAGCACACGGTAATAACCGGTATCCTGCATTATTTGTTGGTCAGTTGGTGATGGAGAAAAGTTTTGTGCATCCTGGTCATCCTGCGATTGAAAAACATCATCATTTATATATCTTCTTCCTTCAGCTAAAACATCTATCGAACTCAATAATAAAATTGCGATGATTGCATAAGATGCTTTTAATTTATTTTTTGTGTATGCCCATAAACATGCGAATGCAAGTGCAATAAAAATAAATGAGCGAAGAATATCATCAGCAAATAAAGATTGCCTGTCTGCCTTTAATGCATTGTATGCAGATTGAATTGCCGCTGATTGATTTTTGTCTGTTTGCTGATTGATTACATTTTCTATCTGATCTGCTTCTGCACCTTTGTACTCGAAGCTTGAATACATCATTAACAGTATTAAAAAAACACCGAGTATTACAAGCCCGGTTAATTTTAATTTTTTCCAGACAAATGTTTTATCGGTTTCAACAAAAAATAATTGGTTTAGAGCTATTACTGATAACAACGGAAACAATAACTGAGGAATAATTAATGTATAAGTTGGAACTCTGAATTTGTTATATAAAGGAAGATGATAAAAAAGAAAATCATTAAATGCAGGAAAGTTTCTTCCCCAACTCATCATGATTGCTAAAACACACGCAGCTAATATCCACCATTTATCTTTTCGTTTGAGATAAATCATTCCAAATAAAAACAAAAAGCAAATGATTGCGCCAAAATAAACCGGACCTGAAGTGAATGGCTGACTTCCCCAATACATTCTTCCTAACTGGTCGGCTGTTTGCCTTGCAAAGTTTACAGCATCATCTTCCGAGGCGCCTTGTTGTTTTGCAAGATTTGCGAGATGAGAATTTTTACCCAATTCATTTACACCAGTAACACCACCATAAATATTTGGAACAAGAATAGAAAACACTTCCGGTTTTTCGAAGCTCCATTGAAAAGCATAATCAATCGGTAAACCTGTTTGCGTTGATGCACTTGTTTTTGATGAATCTAAATTCAACACACCATTACGCATGGTTGCTTTAGAATAATCGTATGTTGTAGCAAGTATTACAAGATTAGATGCAATACCAATTAATCCTGTTATGGCAACTATGATAAATGATTTAATAATATGCTTATAATCTCTTGCGCGAATCCATTCAATCAAATAATAAATTGTCATGAAGGCTGCAACTATCAAAAGGTAATAAGTTACCTGCAAATGATTCA
>JAICKT010000153.1 GCA_025927795.1 Parafilimonas sp.
CCTGCTGCAAATGCAAGCAAGATTCTTGGCAATACAATTTTGTGTTCTAATAAATCTTGTTTCATAAACGATGAGTGAAACCTGTTAGGTTATGATAACGTGTTGTGCGATTAAATTTAATTACATCTTTTAACTGCTACGCTGATTAAATAAAATTTAGATCTGCGAACGTCATATCGAGGAACGAGATATCTCATAAAATTTAAACTGCTAATAACACAAGAGATTTCTCCTTCGTCGAAATGACGCTCAAACAGAATCAAAATATTTATACTACTTAAAATCACAACATATTATTTAGAAGGACCTGGTGTTGCAGGAATATCTGTACTATTCTTACCGAGAGAAAAACTCAACGGCACATTATTGTTGGTTGCTGAAACTCTTATGTAGCCTTGCATTTCCTGATGTAGCGCACTGCAAAAATCTGTGCAGTAAAAAGGATACACGCCAATTTTTTCAGGCACCCATTTTAATGTGCAAGTCTCACCAGGCATAACAATTAGTTCTGAAGTTTTAGCTCCCTTCACTGCAAAGCCATGCGGTATATCCCAATCCTGTTCAAGATTTGTTATGTGCCAGTAAACGGTGTCTCCCAACTTTATTCCTTCAATATTATCAGGTGAGATATGAGAGCGGATTTCAGTTGCATATACATCAATGCGTTTGCCTGTGCGTGTAACTTTTGTGGTTTTTTCACCCATTGAAACAAAAGGATTTTTATTCTGTTCGATGGGATAAATCTTTGCAGAATTTTTCGAAATCAAACTTGCTTCAACCGCCTGCGCATAATGCGGCTCACCGATGGTTGGAAAATCCAAAATCAATTTCATCTTATCACCGCTTATGTCAAAAATCTGTGCACTTTGTGCCAGCTCAGGACCTGTAGGCAAGTATCTATCCTTCGTTATTTTATTATATGCAATTACATATTTTGCATTTGGCTTACGTGTATCGCCACCGGGAATTGATAAATGCCCTGTTGAATAATAAGTGGGCGCTCTGTCAAGAACCTGCAAACTTTTAATATTCCACTTTACCAATTCAGAAGATAAAAACATTGAAGTGTAAGCATTTCCTTTTCCATCAAACTCTGTATGCAAAGGACCTAAGCCCGGCTTTTTCACTTCGCCATACAAGGCTTCTTGATATTTTATAATTGGAATGCCATCATAATCTCCATCAAACTGTTTATTCTTAATTGCATTCATTATTTTATCGAAAGAAAAAACAGGAATCAACGCTGCGAGTTTTCCGCTACCTACAATGTATTCACCTGTTGGGTCAACATCGCAACCATGCGGAGATTTAGGGCACGGAATAAAATAGCATAAATCTTTTAACTGCGTTGCATCCAACTGCAGCACATTATTCAATGTTTCTGAATGCGCGGAATGTGTTGTTTCATCGTAAACATTATGCGTGTAGGTACATGCTTTTTTTGTTGCTTTCCCTTCTTTTAAATATTCTTCCGCTTTTTTCCAGTTCACGGCAAGAATAAAATCTTTATCATTTTGCGATGCATTTACTTCAAGCAAAGTATGCGCCTGTTCAGTGTTATAACAACTGAAGAAAAACCAATCATGGCTCGGTCCTTTTCCGGCATGCGCCAAATCAAGATTTATACCCGGCGTTATTATTTGAAAAGCAATATTCATATTGCCCGTGTTTTTATCAACACTTAAAAAACTAATAGTGCCTTTAAAATTTTTTTTGTATGAATCAATGGGTACATCTAAACTATCGCCAATGGGCACACTAAATCTTGTACCGCCAACAACGTACTCCGTATTTTCTGTAATGAAAGGCGAAGAGTGATTGCCTGCACAATTTGGCAGCTCAATTATTTCTGCAGTAGTAAATGTTTTTAAATCAATGCGTGCAATGCGTGGTGTATTGTTGGCATTTGCAAACAGCCAGCGTCCATCAATTTCACCATTGGTTTGCGATAATTCAAGATGATGCTGGTCATCCCACGGCACAAAACCGTGCGTAGTATTTAGCATGGGTTTGGTTTCTTCGCTGTAGCCGTAACCATCCTGCGGGTCAACAGAAAATACAGGAATTTCGCGCAGCAATCTTCCAGAAGGCAAGCCATAAACAGAAACCTGTCCGTTAAATCCGCCGGAAACAAAATCGTAAAATTCATCGTACTTGCCAGGCGGCACGTATGTTTCTTTTGCAGCATCGCCGCTTACAACATCCTGAACATTTTTTGGTTTGCATGATGCAAACAGCAGTGTAGCAGCAAACAAAATATTGCCTGCAATTTTTAGATTGAGATTCATAAATTTATTTTTGAAGTATTGATTATTGTTTAGCATCGTTGTTGCGCATAAATTCTAAAATGCGCCGTGCATCATCATCAGAAAGATTTTGGTTAGGCATGCGCACCATACACTCTTCCAGCAAACTCATTGCCTGTGCATTTTTATCAAGATTCTCATCTGTGTTGGTAACGAAATTCATTATCCATTCAGGTTGTCTTCTTTGTGTAATGCCCTTCCATCCTGGACCAACTAATTTTGTTCCGTCAAGATGATGACAGGCAGAACATTTTAAATCATATATTTTTTGCCCTGCAGCAACCATTGATTTATCTATTGTAGCTGAAACATCAACATGCGTGAATTTTCCAATACCTTTTGCATCGTCTGCGGCGCTTGAATTGGTTGATGAAGATGCTTCTTCATTATCCGAAGATGAGCTTGCCGAAGAAGTGTTGTCATCAGGAACGGAGCGTACACCACCGTTACAAGCCCAGATTAAAGCTGCGATTGATGCAAGGACGAAGTATTTTTTCATTTTAAAATTTTAATACAGCAAAGGAAATTTTAATTAAAATTTAAAATATGATTTTAATCATATTGGTTTAATGATTTCAATCAGGTTTTTAGCCGCTTGCTTATAATAAGTTGCGGATATGTTCAACATACAATATTTATTAGAGCATGGAGCACAGCAAAGGCATTATTTAAAAGGACAAATAATTTTTTATGAAGGATATGAAGTGAAATATTTTTTTGTGATAGTTGAAGGCAAAGTAAAAATGATAAATACCAATGTTGATAACAAAGAATTTATCCAGGGTATTTTTTACGAAGGGCAAAGTTTTGGAGAACCTTCTTTATTTACGGTTGAACAAACGTCTCCTTCAACTGCAATTGCAGACAGCGATGTTGAGATTCTGCGTCTTGAAAAAAATGCGTTTTTAAAATTGCTTAAAAATAATTTTGACTTGCATCTTGAAACAACAAAAGCAATTGCAGAAAAAGTTCAGTTTAAAATAATCATCAGCAAAGAAATTTCAGGTCATAAACCCGAACATCGTTTAGAAACATTATTTCAATATTTAAAACGTAATTCAGTAAAACATATAAATAAAACTGCAATAGATTTAACGCGGCAAGAACTTGCCAACCTTACCGGCTTAAGAGTAGAAACAGTTATAAGAGCTGTAAAAAGATTAGAAGGTGAAGGCAAATTAAAAATTGTAAACAGGAAAATTTATTTGGAATGAAAAATGATGAATTTTTTTTAAAATTTATTTATTCAGCTATTTTAATTACTTATCAACTTTGAACATCATGGATAAAAATAAGCCTATCAAAAGAAGTGAAGCTTTAAAAGCACTTTCCAAAGACCATCATTTTAATTTATTACTTATCTGGAAAATAAGACAAGGCTTAAAGTTAAATGTTGAACTGCTGCGCATAAAAAATTTTATTGCTCATTTTTTTAATGAACAGATATTGCATCATTTTTTAGAGGAGGAAAGTTATTTGTTTTGTTTATTGCCTGAAGATGAGCCGCTGCGTTTGCGTGTAGAGAGTGAACATTCAGCCATAAAAAAAATCGGTGCAGCGATATCAGAAGAAAATATTTCTGAAAATAAAATCGAAGAATTTGCTAACCTGCTCGAAAGCCATATACGATTTGAAGAAAGAACACTTTTTCCTTATATCGAAAAAAATGTTTCATACGAAAAACTTGCGAAAGCATCCACATATTTTACTGCTGAACATTCAGACGACTGGCACGACGCTTTTTGGTTAAAAGTAAAATAGCCGCAATAACTTTTACTGCTTTTTATCAGGCTGTCTTATGATTTTGGTCATACCCGCGCCAATAATTGCCATGCAACTTTGCAAAAAAATTTTAGTATCATGAATAACTTTATTAATCAAACTTTGGGCGAAATAGTTGCTAAGCAAAATAATGCAGTGCCTGTTTTGGAAAAATATAATCTTGATTATTGCTGCAGAGGAAAACGCACTTTGCAAAAAGCCTGCGAAGAAAATAATGTTGATGTAACAACAGTTTTAAACGAGTTGGAAAATATTTCTTCGGAAAAAAATGCAGCACAAATGCCATTCAATGAAATGACGAGTGAGCAATTAATTAATCATATTCTTGTGCACCATCATTATTACATAAAACAAATTGTGCCGCAAATAGAACAACATCTTTCAAAATTATTTGAAAAGCACCGGGAGAATTTTGAATGGATTGAAGAAGGTTACGTAAATTTCATTCAATTAAAAAATGAGTTGCTGCAGCATATGCAAAAAGAAGAAATGACTTTATTTCCACGCATAAAAAAAGTAGAAGAATGTTACAATGGCAATGGAAATAAGGAGGAGATAAAAAATATTCTTGCACCAATAATGGTAATGGAAAGCGAACATGCAGAAGCCGGCGCATTGATGGAAGAATTAAAAACCATCACTAATAATTATACGCCTGCACTCAATGCCTGCACTACACATAGAATAACATTAATGGAGCTGAAAGAGTTTGAAGAAAACCTGCATCAGCATGTACATTTAGAAAACAATATTCTGTTTCCAAAAGCAATAAAAATGTATCATGAAATAGAAGCTGCGTAAATCTTCAACGTATCAGTCATAAATT
The DNA here is from genome assembly GCA_025927795.1 of Parafilimonas sp. GTDB lineage: Bacteria > Bacteroidota > Bacteroidia > Chitinophagales > Chitinophagaceae > Parafilimonas. The sequence continues at coordinate 4,915 of JAICKT010000153.1, forward strand.
TACAACATGAAATATCTAATAATAATATTAGCAGGATTGTTTTTTACATCCTGCAATAACAATTCTTCGAAAACAAATTCAGAGAGCAATTCAAAAATGGTGTTAGGCGCACCTGAATCAGTTATCAGCACAACGCCAAACGCAGATAGCACAATAAAAGGTCCGCTGTCTTATGCACCCGATATTCCAGCAGTGCAGGACGGAGACACCGTTGTAGTAAAGTTTGATGTAAGACATAAATTGTTTCATGCAAAAAGCGATGTGGCTTTTGTGGGGTGGTTGTTTGGTGATTCTTTGCCCGGCCCTGTATTGCATATTCGTGTTGGACAAACTGTAAAATTTTCGATGACAGATAGGTCTAACGAACCGATGCCTGCAGGAATGGTGATGCAGCCGATGCAACACTCAATAGATTTTCATGCAGGCATGGTAAACCCCGCGGATAAATGGCGCAGCATTAATCCCGGCGAAACAATCAGCTTTACATGGACTGCGAATTATCCCGGTGTGTTTATGTATCACTGCGGTACACCAATGGTTTTATTGCACATGATTAGCGGAATGATTGGAATGGTTATCGTTGACCCTAAAGATGGTTTTCCCGGAAAGGTTGATAAAGAATTCGCATTGGTGCAAAATGAATATTATCTAAAACCAAATGGAAATATTTATTCACCTGATACAACACTGGCAATGAAAAAAACGCCAACATTTGTTGCGTTTAATGGAAAGCCTGGTCAATACGTAGTACATCCGATTCATGTAAAAGCAGGCGACAGAATTCGCTTATATCTTTTAAATGCCGGACCTAATAATGCAAGCAGTTTCCATGTGATAGGAACCATCTTCGATAAAGTTTGGATTGAAGGCAATCCGAAAAATGAATTGGAAGGAATGGATGTAATTGATTTGGCGCCGGCGATGAGTGCGATAGTTGAATTTGTAATACCGGAAAAAGGAAGATACACATTCGTTGACCATTCTTTTGCCGATGCTGAAATGGGTGCGCAGGGTGTGTTTGTGGCTGATTGATTTAAAAATTTTAGTGGGCAACATTAGTCTTCTACAAGGGTGCTGGTGGTTTGCTCATTACAACTTAGCGAATTTTGCGGCAACGCTGCGATGCAAAGTAAAACCTTTGAGCTGTATAGAAGAATCATAGCGTGAAATTGAAATATCCAATTACATTTTTAATAATGGAAAAAAGAAAAAGTTTATGGATAACGCTTACACTTATTAACCTGTGCATCGTTGCTTTTTTTGGAACGATGCTGCGTACCGCTTTTCTTTTTTCTGTTTCTTGGATTGACTACAGAAGTTTTTTAAGCGCACATTCTCATTTTGCATTCGGCGGTTGGGTTACACTTGCGCTTTTTATGTTGCTGGTATATGAAGTGCTGCCACAAAATTTCCGCGATAAAAAAATTTATCAATGGTTGTTAGCAGGCATTGAAATTACTTCTTTAGGCATGGCTGCAACATTTCCGTTTGAAGGTTATGCAACACTTTCCATTATTTTTTCTACACTATTTTTATTTGTAGCATATATTTTTTGCTGGGTTTTTGTAAAAGATATTTTTAAAGCTCATGTACATAAAGCAGTTCGCCTGCTTGCATGTTTTGCGATTATTTATTTTGTTATTTCAACTATTGGTCCCGCTTTAATTTCCTATATCCTCATCGCTAATTTTTATAACAGCCTGTTGTACAAAAATGCGTTATATATCTACCTGCATTTTCAATACAATGGTTTTTTTACACTTAGTGTTTTTGCATTATTTTTTAATCGCTTAATTCCTTATGCAAGAGAAAGAACAAAAAAAATTGTTCACCAGTTTTCAGTGTTGCTTTGTTGTTCTGTTGTACCGTCGGTGTTCATGTCTTTATTTACGAGAGCTTATCAAAATTTATATTGGTACATTTCTCTTGTTGGTTGTGTATTGATAGTTTTTTCTTTGATATGGTTTTTCAGAATGCTATTTGCTGAAAAGAAAATTTTTATTCATCCGCCAGCTTCTTTCGCAAAAACGTTGTGGAATTTTTCAATGATTGCATTTATCATAAAAATGATATTGCAGGCAGGAACTATTATTCCTCAATTAGCAAAAATTGTTTTTGGCGACAGACCTGCAATCATCGGTTTTTTGCATTTAGTTTTTTTAGGATTTGTAACATTTTTTATTTTATCCATTTATTGTTCCATCAAAGTATTTGATGAAAAAGATTTCTTTACAAAATTTGCGCTCATATTTTTTTCCTCGGCAATTATTTTCAATGAAGCCACACTGCTTTTTCAAGGCGTGGGAATATTGTTTGAAACAACCAGTCATGTTTATCCGTGGCTGTTGTGGATTGCAGCAATTTGCCTTTTTACCGGCGCAGTTTTAATGATGACAGCAAGATTGAAAACGGTATCATATCTTAAATTAGAATAGAGCACGAATATAATTCTCATGTTATATTTTGTATAAACGCAGTAAGCTTTTTTACACCAATCTATATTGGTGCATAACTAACTTTTCAATATCAGAAAGCTATCGCAATACCATCGATCTGTCTGCATCCAACCGTATCAAAATAAAAATCATTATTGTAAAAGTTAGTAACGAAGAGCCACCATAACTAACCAATGGAAGCGGAATGCCAATTACAGGAAAGAGACCAACCGTCATACAAACATTTACTGCAATATGAAAAAATAAAATGCTTGCTACACTGTAAGCATACACACGGCTAAATGTGCTGCGCTGCCGTTCTGCAATTTGTACAATGCGAAACAGCATTAAAAAATATATTCCTAAAAATAAAAATGAACCTGCAAAACCAAAAGCCTCACTTAAAGAAGTAAAAATAAAATCAGTGTGTTGCTCCGGTACATATTTGCCACGTGTTTGTGTTCCTTTTAAAAAACCTTTTCCTAAAAGCCCGCCAGAGCCAATAGCAATTTTACTTTGCCGTACATTATAATCATCAGGCTTTACAGCAGCTTTGCCCGTTGCTTCTGTTTCAAGTGCATGTTTGTTTTGGCTGCAATCATAATCTTTACCAACTGCACTGTAAATGCGCTGGCTTTGGTAACATTCAAAAACATCATTAAAAATATATGGAACCGCAAAACGCTGTATGCCTACACATACAAACCAAACAGAAACGATTATTACAAAGATGTTCCATCGCTTTCTTACAAAAATCTGTCGCCTTAAAATAAAAATTATTAATGCTGCGATTAAAGTTAATGCAATGGCAAGCGTATTTTTTTCAACCAATAAAGTTGCTACTACTAAAGCACCAAAAGAAAATCCAATCACTAAAATCATTCCGGGCAAACCTTCGCGATACATTACCATAAAAAAACTCATGTAAACAAGAGCAAGCCCGGTTTCATTTTGCAGGATGGAAATTAATGCAGGCAACATGGTAATTACAGCAGCAATAAACTGCGACCGCAGTTTTGTAAAATCCATATTTAATTGTGAAAGATATTTTGCCAAAGCAAGTGCTGCAAAAATTTTACAAAGCTCTGCAGGTTGCAGATTAAAGCCCCCGCCGAGTGGTATCCAGCTTTTTGAACCATTGATATCTTTCCCGATAACAAAAACAGAGAGCATTAATATTATTCCGAAAACATAGAGCAGGTTTGCAAAGGCAGGATAAAGTTTGCTATCACTTAAAATAATAAATGTTGCTACTACAACGCATATACCGGCAAAAAGAATTTGTTTACTATAATTAGTATTGCCATTAAAAAACGTGGCAGCAGAAAAATTCGCAGGATTATATTCAACCATAAAAATGCAAAGCACACCAATGCAAACAAGAAACGCGTACAGCCAAACCATTAGCCAGTCAATGTTTTTTGATGCCGATCTTGAATAACTGCTGCTCATTTTTGTTTAGGTTTCGGATTATATTTTTTTTCTGAATTTTTTAATTGCAATTTGTATTTCACTGAATCATTTTTATTGCTGCCCGAATCATTATCTTTTCTGTTTGGCTCAGCTTCAGGATCGTAGGTTACAGGCTTTGTTACTTCTAAATTATTTTGAAATACTGGTGCTGCGTCGGGATTTATTTTCTGGCTTTCTTTTAAAAGCCTGATAGAATCTTTTGCAAAATACCAATGCTTAATAGCAGCCGGAATTAAGTCTGCACTTGCAATTCTGTCAACCTCGGGCAAACGCTTTGCAGAGATAGAATCCTTTAAATATTTTTCCATGAGTAATGATGCAATGGGTGCAGCCCATGTTGCGCCAAAACCTGCATTTTCAATCACCACACATATCGCAATTTTTGGATTTTCCATTGGAGCAAATGCAACAAACAATGAATGGTCTTTGCCATGCGGATTTTGTGCCGTACCGGTTTTAGCACAAATATTAATACCTTCTATTGCAGCCGCATGGGCAGTTCCAAAAACAGCAACATCATGCATGCCTAACTGAACAATATTAAAAGATGTATCTGAAATATGTTCCAGTGCAACATGTTTCATTCTGTACTTGCCAACAAACTGTGTATCTGCTAGTGTTTCGTTTTCAATGCTATCAACAAAATGCGGAGTATAATAAAAACCTTTATTTGCGATAATACACATAGCGTTCGCCATTTGTAAAGGCGTTGCCAGCATTCTGTCTTGTCCAATTCCTAATGTAACAATATTGCAACTGTTCCATCGTGGTCCGCCAAAATCTTTGTTGTAACCTGATGTGTCTGGAATATTCCCATCATCTTCTCCCGGTAAATCTGCATTCAAATCAGTGCCATAACCAAAAGCATTCATGTAATGTTTCCATTCCAAATAACCAAGTCTCGGATTATGATATTTCGGATTATCAACAATCATTCTGAACACATTACTGAAATACGAATTGCATGAATAAGCAATTGCTGTACG
>JAICKT010000578.1 GCA_025927795.1 Parafilimonas sp.
AAATATCCAACCATGTAAGCGCCTGCAAAAGAACCGAGCGCACCAAAGCTATTTATTAAAGCTATTGCACCCGCTGTAACATTTGAAGGCAATGTTTCCGTTAGTATTGCAAAGAAAGGACCATACGGTGCATACATGGCGGTGCCCGCAATTACCAGTAATATAAACGACAACCAAAAATTATTTGTGCCGATAAGATAAGAACTATAAAAAGCTAATGATGCCACTAAAAGAAACGACCATACAAAAGTTTTCCGGTTGAGTGTTTTGTCGGAGAAGTGCGCCACCGTTAGCATACCTATTATTGCAAAAGCATAAGGAAGCGAAGACAGCCATCCTGTTTTAATAATGCTCATTTGCGGTGCTGCTTTAATGATTGATGGCAGCCATATTACAAATCCATATACACCAATACTCCACAAAGCATATTGCAGGCATAATAATATCACCATTTTTGATTTAAATGCTTCCGCATAATTCTTTACAGGTTTTATTCCTTCCTGTTCTTTTTGTAAAGCAGATGCTACCAAATGTTTTTCTTCAGTTGTTAACCATGTTGCATCAGCAGGTTTATCATTCACTAATCGCCACCAGAAAAAAGCCCAGATAATGGCGGGCAATCCTTCCCATATAAACATCCATCTCCATCCAACAGAATTAATTAAATAGCCGGATAAAATTGACATCCATAAAATAGTAACAGGATTGCCAAGAATTAAAAATGTATTTGCTCTTGAACGCTCCGCTTTTGTAAACCATCTGCTTAATAAAATAAGCATGGCGGGCATCACTGCACTTTCTACTACGCCCAACATAAAACGAATAATAATGAGCAACGGAATATTGCTGACCATGCCTGTTGCCATTGCTAAAAACCCCCATAATATCAGCGACCAGAAGATGAGTTTCTTTGCACTTTTATTAGCCGCATAATGCGCCCCGGGAATTTGAAAAAAGAAATATCCCAGAAAAAAAAGTGAACCCAATAAAGACGATGTAGCAGATGTGATATTAAGGTCTTTCGCCATTTCACCGGCAGCAGCAAAACCAAAATTTGCACGGTCAAGATAAGCGAGACTGTAAGTGATAAAAGCAATAGGAATGAGGCGATACCAGCGAGATGGTGCAAATGTTTTATTCATTCCATTCTTTTTTAAGTAAGCATTGCATTAACTCAAATCAATTCTGTAAGTATAAAATGCTGTATCCGGCTCCTGTTTTTTAAATCCAATTTTTTCGTAAACACTTTGTGCTGAATAATTATCAACAGCAGTTGAAAGCTCAACAAAATTTGCATTATCGTTCTTCGCAAATTCCATCGCTGTCTTTATAAGTTTTTTACCGATACCCTGCTTGCGATAATCCTTATCAACATACAGGTCGTTCAGCGTCCAGTTTTTCGTTGCTCTTACAGATGAATAATTGGGATATAATTGTGTAAAGCCAACAGGTTTTGATGTATCATTCACTCCAACAAAAATTACAGACTCATTATTGTTTAATCTTGCATCAATAAATTTTTTCGCTGATTCAATGTCGGATGCTTGTTTGTAAAAAATTCTGTATTGATTAAAAAGCTCATAAACGAAGTGTGCCTGCGTATTATCAATCTTTATTATTTCTATCATCAATTAAAATTATTATTCTCTGTTTTGAGAATTGCAATGCAAAAAATATTTGAGTGATTTTATGTTAACTGAAAGTGCGGTCATGAGAACGTTTATCATTCCATTGTGGCGTTGGTTCAAAATATGATTTATCTGAAGGATGCAAATGTTGTTTTACCACTTCATCATTTAATTCAATACCAAGACCTGGCGCAGATAATGGAAGATTCGCAAAACCTTTCGTAATTAAATTTCTTCCATCTGTAGTTTTTACAAGACTTTCCCACCAGGGCAAATCAATAGAGTGATGTTCCAGCGCAAGAAAATTTTGTGTTGCTGCCGCGCAATGCACGCAAGACATAAATGAAATGGGCGTGCCTGCCTGGTGCATAGCCATTGCCACTCCATGTTCTTCTGCATAATCACCAATTCTTTTTGTTTCCAGTAAACCTCCTGACGTTGCTAAATCGGGATGAATAATATCTACTGCATGAATATCAATAAGCGGCTTAAAATTTTTCAGCAGGTAAA
>JAICKT010000100.1 GCA_025927795.1 Parafilimonas sp.
ACAGGAAATCTTAATGAAAAAACTGCAAAGCTATATGTTGATGATTGTTTACTAACCGGTAACAGGCATATTATGGCAGACATAAACCGCATTTTTAAATATCTCGAAAATCCAAAATCGAAAGTGCAGCATTTGCGAGCATGCAAAACATTAATGCTTTGTCCTGTAATGATGCGCGAACAATTATCTCAGTTAATAAACATTGAAATAAAAAATGCAAAAGCAGGAAAAGAAGCGGCTATATATTTAAAACTAAATTCCCTCAGCGATCCGCAAATGATACAAAAACTTTATAGCGCCGCTGAGGAAGGCGTAAAGCTACATTTAATAATTCGCGGTGTTTTTTCTGCGAAATTTAAAAAATGGGAGAAAAATGTTTCAGCAATAAGTATTGTAGATGAATACCTGGAACATTCGCGCATAATGATTTTTCATCATGGAGGAAAGGAAAAAATATTCATTTCTTCTGCAGACTGGATGATTAGAAATCTTGATCATCGCATTGAAGCTGCTGTTCCGGTTACAAAAAAATCTTTGCGCAAAGAATTAAAAGATATTATCAACATTCAGTTAAGAGATAATGTAAAAGCGCGTACTCTTGATAATGAGCTACAAAATAACTATGTACCTTCCGCAGGCAATAAAAAAGTGCGTTCGCAAGTAGAAATATATAATTACCTGCAAAAAAAAATTATAAAGCCAGTTGAAGTTAGCAGCAATTGATATTGGCAGTAATGCCGCACGTTTACTGGTATCTGAGGTTACAGAAATTGAAAACTATAAACCATCATTTACCAAGCTTAATCTTATTCGTGTGCCGATACGTTTGGGCTTTGATGTGTTTGAAAAAAATGAAATAAGCAGCAAACGAATTAGTATGTTGCTGCAAACAATGAAAGCTTTCAGTTACATTTTAAAAATATATGACGTAAAATATTTAAAGGCGTGTGCTACGAGTGCCATGCGTGATGCACGCAACAGTGCAGAAATTATTAAAAAAGTAAAGCTGGAAACAGGAATTAAAATTGAAATAATAAGTGGTGATGAAGAAGCATCTGTGATTTATGAAAATCATATTGCAGAAAATTTGGATAAAGACCATGCTTATGTTTACATTGATGTTGGTGGCGGAAGCACAGAAGTTACTTTTTTTGCTGATGGAAAACTTTGTTACAAAGAATCGTATAATATTGGTACAATAAGGTTGCTAAAAAATATGGTGGATGAAGAACAGTGGAATATTATGCGTGATAAAGTAAAAGCAAATATTAAAAGCAAATTGCCTGTTATTGCTATTGGTTCCGGCGGAAATATTAATAAAGTTTTTTCTTTAAGCAAACGAAAAGATGGTAAACCACTTACTCTTGAATTGTTGAAAGATTATTATAAAGAACTATCAAGCTTTACTGTTGAGGAACGTATTTGCATTTATAAATTAAAAGATGACCGTGCCGATGTAATTGTACCTGCATTGCGTATTTACGTAAACATTATGCGCTGGGCAGAAATTGAAGAAATTTATGTTCCGAAAATTGGTTTGGCAGATGGGCTGATACAGAGTTTGTATGAAGAAATTTCCACGCAAAGAAAATAAGTTTGCAAAGAAGCAAGGATTATTAAAACTAAAATTCTTTGCTTACTTTTCATCTTGCGGAAATAAACTTTAAAATGCCAAAGCTGTATTCTGAAAATGATATTTCAAAATTTATAGTTGATGTTGCTTACAATATACATGTTCAATATGGTCCTGGTTTATTTGAATCTGTTTACGAAGAAATAATGTGTTATGAATTGATAAAGCGTTCGCTGAATATAAAATGCCAGTCGCCAATTCCGCTTGTTCATGATGAAATTAAATTTGAAGCTGGTTTTAGAGCGGATATTATTGTTGAAAATTTAGTTTTAATAGAGCTTAAATCAGTAGAAGCATTAGCGCCGGTTCATTATAAGCAAGTTCAAACTTATCTAAAGCTTACCAATCTTAAATTAGGGTTGTTAATTAATTTTAATGTTGCACTTATTAAAGACGGTATTCACAGAATCGTAAATAAATTAAATGATAGGTTATAATTCTTTGCAAACTTTTAATCTTTGCGTGAAATGGCAGAAATAAAAAAAATAACCACTAACACATTGCAACGCATGAAAGCAAACGGAGAAAAAATTTCCATGCTTACAGCGTATGATTTTTCTTTTGCAAAAATTATTGATAACGCAAATATTGATGTGATACTCGTGGGCGATAGTGCAAGTAATGTAATGGCAGGTCATGAAACAACATTGCCCATTACATTAGAGCAAATGATTTATCATGCTTCAGCTGTTATGCGTGCAATTAACCGTTGTTTGGTTGTGGTTGATTTGCCTTTCGGCTCTTATCAATCCAATTCAGAAATAGCGTTAGCATCTGCAATAAGAATTATGAAAGAAACCGGTGCGCATGCAATAAAATTAGAAGGTGGACAAGAAGTTTTAGAAAGTGTAAAACGAATTATTTCTGCAGGCATACCTGTAATGGGTCATCTTGGTCTAACACCACAAAGCATTTATAAATTTGGAACATATAATGTGCGTGCAAAAGAAAAAGATGAAGCAAATAAATTACGCAGTGATGCGAAGTTGCTGGAAGAAGCAGGCTGCTTTGGAATCGTGCTTGAAAAAATTCCTGCGCAACTTGCAAAAGAGGTAACAGAAAGTTTAAGTATTCCTACAATTGGTATTGGTGCAGGTAAATTTTGTGATGGGCAAGTGCTGGTTATGCATGATATGCTTGGCATAAATACGGAATTTAAACCGAGATTTTTGCGCCAGTATCTGAATTTGTACGAACAGGCAAACCATGCAGTGCAACAATATATCACAGATATTAAATCGGGCGATTTTCCTTCTGATAATGAATCGTATTAATCAGAATTAAATTAAGCTGCTGCGAATTTTATTATTTCTTTTTCAAACTGTGCGTGCAATTCTTGCTAACGAAAATGCACTGATTGCCATTACCAAATCACGAACAGCAACATCAAGATAATTACCGCTTGCCAATAATGTTAATGCAATTAATGTTAGCCATGCTGCAACTATAAATCCGCCGATTGCAGGTTTTATAAAAACAATTATTCCGGCAATAATTTCAATTACACCAACTATCATCATAAAAGTATGTGCGCTGAATGGTAACATGCCTGCAATTGCAGGATTCAAATAATTTTCCCACTTGGTTAAGAGGTCTGTGAATTTATCAAGCCCTGCAACAATCGGTACAACACCAAATGTTATTCTTAGCAAATTAAATGTTGCATTAATGGATTTATTTAAAGTAGGTGCTTCCATAGACTATTATTTAAGTTAAACAATAGAGAAGGTGAAGAGCTAAAAGGTTACAAAGAATATGTATAAATTACAGTACACCTGTAAGAAAACATTAACCGGATATAAATTAAATCTCAACAGCTTGCAAATACATATCATTCGCCTTTTGAGTAACATAAAATCCCGGCTTTTATTTCGATATGCAGATAATTAATTTTTGTATTGCAGAATCGCAATAACTTTCCATGAGCTCACATTTTATCAGTCACAAGCAGACTTTTATCCTCATAAAATATACCACATATACCGTGTAAAGATTCTGCTCCTTTTTCCTCCAATCATATACTAAAAAATACTGGGCGCATTTATTTATATTTACTTTTTATAACCGTAATAAATAATTAAATATGTTCGATCAAATTTTGCAGCTTGTAAAAGAGCACATCGGCAATAACCCGCAAGTAACATCAGCTATTCCGGCTGATAAACGGGAAGATGTTAACAATGAAATTGCCACGCATATTACCAATGGCTTACAAACACAAGCGGTAACACAGGGCGGCGCAGGTGGTTTGCTTTCTATGCTTCAAAATGCTATGGCATCAGGCAGTCCTGTTACAAGCGCAATTGAAGGTGGGCTTGTAAGCAGCCTTGCGAGTAAATTTGGTTTACCGCCAATGGCTACCGGCGCTATTGCAGGTGCTTTACCTGGCTTATTACAAAAGTTTGCGCATAAAGCAAACGATCCCAATGATACAAGTATAACGCCTGACAGTATTACAAAATCTCTGTCTGGTAAGTTGGGTGGCTTGGGTAATTTATTTAATAAATGACATAGCGTTTGTAGTGTGAAAGCACGACTATATTATAATTGTTGTAATAATAATAAATAATTGTACAAAGAATAATCGTTATTTAAAAAGCATACTTTAGTAGTGTGAAATTGATTGCTTTTATATTATTATTTTCATTTAGTGCTTATTTAAGTGAAGCAGTTTTACTTCCCCATCAGTATATTACAGTTTCGCAAACAAAAGTTAATAGTTGCAGAGATAAGTGTAAATTGATGCAACAAAATAACAAATGCCAAAAAGAATCTGAATCTGCGAAAAAAGGTTGCGATCAATCTTGCAGCAATTGTCCTGTGTTTGCTTCTTTTTATCCTGACTATGCAAAGAATCCAACCGCAATTTCATTCGTTTCAATAATTCATTATCCAAACTTTATCAACAGGTTTATTTCAGACTATACAAACAAAACATGGAAGCCGCCAAACGCGCTTTAACCCCACAAGAAAAACTTTTTGTTAAAATAAATTTTTAAAAAATGAAACGTATAGCGCTTGTAGCATTAGCTGCAATGCTTACTGTTGGCTCTTTTGCCAATGGTGAAAAGCAGCATGTTAAAAAGCAGGCTAAACATGCGAATAAGGAATGCACAAATTGCACTAAAACGCAATGCAGTCCTGCATGCCAGCCGCTATGCCATCAAAAGGCATGTAATAAAAGCTAAATAAATAAGCTTAGTAAAAAAACCTCTTATTTCTATAAGGGGTTTTTTAATGTATATCACAGCTATCACATCAGATCAAAACATTATCAATCTTAATCGGATTAATTTTGTTACCTTTGACCATTAACTGAGCTGTATAAGCATACTTAAGATAATTTTATCTTTTACTTTCTGAGTAAATTTTAGCCTTCTCTCACTTCTGTTTTTACTTACTCAATCACCAATTAAAAACTTTGTTTTTTATGAACATTTATGTTTCCAATTTAAGTTTCCATACCAGTGAAACAGATCTGAAAAATTTATTCTCAAAATTTGGTGCAGTTACTTCTGCAAAAATTATTATGGATCGAGAAACGAACAGATCGCGTGGTTTTGCTTTTGTAGAAATGCCTTCAGAAGAAGAAGGAAATGCAGCTTTATCAGGTTTAAATCAGAAAGAAATTGAAGGTCGTCCGCTTTCTGTTTCTTTAGCAAGAGAAAAAGAAAACCGTTCAGGTAGCAGAGATTCATTCTCGGGTTCAAACAAAAAAAGATTCTTCTAAAACAGCGTGTATGAATAATAAACATAATTTCTATTTTTCTGTTTGGAATAAATACTTACCCATAATAAGAATTTTATTAAAAAAATCAGCAACAACAGAACAGGTGCTCATCCTAAATCGTATTGATTTTGAAAGAGCCGGCGGAACAAGAAAATCAGGTTACAGATTTATGGTAAATTTTGTAAACGGCAGGCCTGATGCTTTGTTCAGTGGTAATGATCTTGTTCAAACATTTATATCTGTTTTACAAACCGATGAAGTAATAAATAATCATCTTTCAAAAAATGATTACGCATTCACATTTACAAGCAAATATCAATTACAAATAAAACACAATAGCATAACCAAACCAACTGAAGAATTATCCGTACTTGAAGAAGAAACTTTAATCAATTAATAAAACACTCTTATTACTGTACAAGCAGACACAGTAATATTCAAAAATTAAAAACACATATTTTGGATTTTAAGGATTTAAAATTGATCCCATGTTTATTAAAAGCATTGGAATCGCAGCAATACACACAACCTACACCCATTCAGCAACAAGCTATACCGGCAGTATTGCAACATAAAGATTTGTTAGCCTGCGCACAAACAGGCACCGGTAAAACAGCAGCTTTTGCATTGCCATTAATACAATTATTATATCAGCAAAAAGAAGCAGGAGAGGGATCTGACAATATTAAAATTTTAATACTTACACCTACCCGCGAATTGGCTATACAAATTGATGAAAGCTTTAAAAACTATGGTGCATACAGCGGTTTAAAACATCTCGCAGTTTACGGTGGTGTTTCGCAATATCACCAGGTTAAACATTTGCGGCAAGGCATTGATATTCTAATTGCAACACCCGGCAGATTGCTCGATCTTGTAATGCAGCGTTATATTTCATTACAGCAAATAAAAATATTTGTTTTAGATGAAGCAGACCGCATGCTGGATATGGGTTTTATTACAGATGTTCAGAAAATTGTTAGAAAACTTCCGGTTAAAAGACAAACATTATTTTTTTCAGCAACGATGCCGCCTGAAATTGTAAGGCTGTCGCAAAGCATGTTAGATAATCCTGTTAAAATAGAAATAACACCGGTTTCTTCTGCAGCAGAAACAGTAGAACAGGCAGTATATCTTGTTGAGAAATCAGATAAAAGATCCCTGCTTATTCATCTCTTAAAAAATAATGAGATTGAATCTGCTTTAATTTTTACACAAACAAAATTTGGCGCCGATAAATTATGTTATGCATTGCGAAAAGAAAACATTAAAGTGAAGGCAATACATGGCAACAAATCGCAGGCAGAAAGACAAAAAGCTTTGTCTGAATTTAAAAACAAAAACATAAGAGTATTGGTTGCAACTGATATTGCTGCAAGAGGAATTGACATTGAAAGTCTTTCTCACGTAATAAATTTTGAGTTGCCTAATGTTCCTGAAACTTATGTGCATCGCATTGGGCGCACAGGCCGTGCCGGTGCCAGTGGTAAAGCCATCTCTTTTTGCGGAATGGAAGAAAAAATGTTGCTGCGCGATATTCATAAACTTATTGCTCAACCTATTCCTGTTATAAACAATCATCCATACCAAATGGCTGATGCAGGCTTATCATTGCCGCCAAAACCATTAATGTATAATCGCTCACGCGGCGGCAGAAGAAATAAAATATTCATGCAATCGTGATTGTATTTTAATGTTCTGCATCGCTTCCTTTATATAAATCAAATTCATTCAATCATTTTATTTAATTATCGTGCCGGATAAGCATCATTTATTATCTTAAATATTTAGTATTATTATTGCTTATCTCCATTAATTAAATACCCATGAATTTAATTATAAGAACTGCATCTATAAATGATGTGGAAACGCTGCATGTGTTTGAACAAGGCGTAATAAATACAGAAAGAAATTTTGATGTTACTATTAAAAAAAATAATACATTTTATTATGATCTTAAAGCAATGCTCAGAAATCCTGACGTAAAAATATTGGTTGCAGAATCAGGAAAAGAAATTATAGGATGTGGTTATGCGCGTATAGAAAATGCAAAACCATTTTTTGTATATAGCAGGTATTCTTATTTGGGATTTATGTATGTAAAGCCTGAATATAGAGGCAAAGGCGTAAATCAAAAAATAATTGAAGCTTTACAACAATGGTCGCTTAAAAAAGGAATTACTGAATTAAGATTGCAGGTGTATGCTGAAAATATGGCTGCCATTAAAGCGTACGAGAAAGCCGGATTTTCAAAACTTCTTATTGAAATGAGAAAATGTCTTGATTGATTTTTATTTACTAATAAGCTCGTTCAAGCTTGTTTGTTGATTGTCGAGCGTGGTGTATTTAAAATCATTCGAGCCGTTAAAACTTGCGCCTCTTAAAGTAACTGATTTACCAAAACCTGCATATTTAAAATCCGAGCCATTTTTAAATTCTGCATTTGCAAAACTGCCGCCATCCATTAACCTGGCATATTTAAAATCAGCACCTGATTCAAACACAACATTACTAAAGTCGAAGCCGGATGGAAATTCAACATATTTAAATATTGCATCGTTTTTAAACATTGCTCCGGCAAACTTTGGTCCTTGTTCAAACTTTGCATATTTAAAAAAAGCCTCATCATTAAAATGACTTTTTGCAAAAGATGCTTTAGCGCCGAACACTGAATATTTAAAACTAACTTCTTTCTCAAATGTGCAGTTCTCAAAATTAACGTCAGCATCAAAATTTGTGTTATATACTGTGCTTGATTTTACATAAGGTTTTTCGCTGTCAGGATTAAAATATCCTAACACTTTTCCGGTAAAACTGCAGTTTATAAAACTAACAGCAGAAGTTACAGTGCTTATAAAAACTTTATCAGATGATGAATTCTGCTGTTCCTGTTTCATGTTATCAAGTTTTGTCAAATCAAGATCACCTGTTATTTGTGCACCTGATAAAGAAACCGGCTGATGATTGTTGATACTTTTTATTATGGATTCAGCCGTAACAGTTTTTTGTGCAATGCCTGCAAATGGTAACATAGCAACCAACAATAATAATTTTGATATTGTTTTCATCTTTTGGCTTTTAATAAAAATAATAACTAAGATATTCAACAATTATTTTAATGTGAATTGCGGCGGATTTTAAATATTGACGGTATTATTAAAGTTGCTAAAAGCTTTATTAATTTCGCCTTTCATTCTCTTTCAATCTCAATCGGCAACTTGAATTCATCATTTTTAAATACAATTATTTTACTTGGAGCAATCCAGGGTTTTATTATCAGCAGCTTACTTTTCTTTTCAAAAAACAACAAACAATCTAACCGGTTACTTGCAGTGCTAATCTTTTTGATGTCGCTGGCAAGTTTTAATTTATATGCGAGTTATGTTAATTGGTTTAATTCAGATCTTCTCACGTTCATTTCCAATTTCATTCCGCTGGTTGTTGTAATGCCGTTTGGTCCGCTGCTGTATTTCTATATTCAATCTTCGCTTGATTCAAACTTTAAGTTTACAAGAAAATTACGCTTTCATTTTTATCCTGTAATTATTGATTTGGTTCCACAACTTACTGCCATTGTTTTTGTGGTTGGAGTTTTAGCGGGAATTTTTAAAAATTATCCGCAGCCATGGGGAAATTTTATTGATACCTATAATGTGTATGCTGATATTCCGCGATGGGTGAGTGTAAGTTATTATGTTTGGATGTCTGCAAAATATCTTTCATCATTCAAACAAAAACATAAGGGTACGCTCAACGGGCAAACAAATAATTTTAAATGGCTGCAACAATTTATTCGTGTGTTTGCTGCGTTCCAGGGAATATGGTTTTTGTATCTCGTTCCGTATGTTATTCCCCGTTACACGGATGTAATGCTAAATACATTTGACTGGTATCCGCTCTACATTCCGCTTGCAGTAATTATTTATTGGTTAGGTATAAAAGGATATATCGTTTCGCAAACTGAAACAAATCTTATTAAAAAAGCGCAGCCTGTTAATTCAACTTTATCTGCTGAAATAATTCAGCAAACAATCGCTTCACTTAAAAAAGCTATGGCTGATGACAAATTGTTTCTCAATCCAAATCTTAATTTGAATATTCTTTCTGAGCATACTTCCATTCCGCAAAAAACAATTTCGTTTGTTTTAAATCAAAACCTGAACAAAAGCTTTAGCGAATTTGTAAATGAATATCGCATCGAAGCTTTTAAAGAAAAAATTCTGCAACCCGAAACTGACAATCTTACAATTGCCGGCATTGCAGTGGAATGTGGTTTTAGTTCGCAGGCAACTTTTCAAAGAATTTTTAAACAGTCAACCGGGATTTCCCCATCTGAGTTTCGCAAGTCTGCTTTGCAAACGAATTAATCATTATAAGATTTAATATGATGATAGCCGAACCGTCATTTCGAAGATAGGAGAAATCTCAAGCACGCAGGGATGTCTCGTTATCTCGACATGACGTGCTAATAACATCATTTAATAATAACTTCATAATTTTTTTAACAGCGCAACACATTAATCAACCATTCATTTTCATCTTTATCACTTCTCAAATCGCGATTTGAGAAGTGATATTCTGATTTTTAATTTAATCGAATAAGAAGTTTGCTGTCTGATTACTGTTATGAAAAAAATTGTATCGCTATCACTTTGCCTTGTTACTGCAACTTTCTCTTTCAGTCAAAACGACACAAATCATCAATTAGAAAATTCTGTTGATAGTTTAATTGCAACTCAATTCAAGTCAAACGAACCCGGCGTTTCTATTTTAATAGCAAATAAAAATGGCATCATTTATAAAAAAGCTTTTGGCAGCGCGAATATTGAATTAAATGTGGCGATGCAACCGGATATGGTTTTCAGGATTGGTTCTGTTACAAAACAATTTACAGCCATTGGAATTTTGCAATTAGTTGAACAGGGAAAAATTTCTTTGCAGGACAGTATTCAAAAATATATTACAGGTTATCCATCAAAAGGCTACACCATTACAATTGAAAACTTATTAACGCATACTTCCGGTATCCCGGATTATTCAAATGCTGACACGACAAATAATCCTTACATAGAACGGCATGATTTCACACCGGAGCAACTCATCAAATATTTTGATTACATGCCGCTTGAATTTAAACCTGGCACAAAATATAATTATTCGAATTCAGGTTATGTGTTGCTTGCATATATTATTCAACAGGTAACCGGCGAAGATTATCATCAATATATAAAAGAAAATGTGATTAACCGCGCCGGTTTGCAACACACATTGTTTGCAGATGAACATACTATTATTCCAAACCGCGTTGAAGGTTATACAAGAGATAAAGGTTTCTTTGAGAATTGCGAATATCAAACAGCATCTTTAGCACTTGGTTGTGGTGATTTAATGTCAACAACAGAAGATTTATATCAATGGAACAAAGCGCTGCTCAGTTATAAACTTATAAGTAAAGAGATGTTACAAAAAGCTTTTACACCTTATAAATTAAGTGACGGCTCTTATACAAATTATGGTTACGGATGGTTTATTGATAGTTTCGGAATAAAACGAATTCATCATGAAGGACAGGTTAGCGGCTTTACTGCATTGGAAGAATATTATCCGGATAAAGATGTTTACGTTTCTATTCTAACAAATCAATTGTCGGGCGAAGACACTACCGATTTCAGTGATAAAAGATTCAGGTTATTCAATAATATTTTCCAGGTAGCGATAGGAAAATCTTTAGATAAAGAAATTGCAGTAAGCGAAGCATTACTGGATGAATATGTCGGTACATACCAATTAGCAATTAAAAAAAAGGAGACACTTACCATTTACAAAGAGCAGGGTAAATTATACATGGACCTTTCTAACAAAACAGGCAGGCACATGGTGCTGCAACCACTTTCCTCAACTTTATTTTTATTGCCTGATGTGATGCGAGTAAGAACAACTGCTGAATTTATCAGTGAGAATGGAAAGGTTACAAAAGTTTTTATGACACAGGGAAAAAAATATGAATGGATAAAAATAAAGTAAGCTTATTATGAAAAATTTTAAAGGCATAGCATTTATTTTTCTTTTAACTACAAAGTTTTTTACTGCAAATGCGCAGAATGATTCCATCACACAAAAACTTGATGAGTATTTACTCGCTGCCAATAAAGTAAACAAGTTTAACGGCAATGCATTGATTGCTCAAAATGGAAAAGTTCTTTTGCAAAAAAGTTATGGCTACAAAAATTTTGCTGCACTTATTTTAAATGATTCAAATACTATTTTTCAAATTGGTTCCATCACCAAACAATTTACAGCAACTGTAATTTTAAAATTGCAGGAAGAAGGGAAACTTTCTGTTAATGATAAACTCAGTAAATATTTTCCCGGGTTTAAATATGCGGATGAAATAACAATTGATAATTTACTTACGCATACTTCCGGTATTTATAATTATACGGCTGATATTGATGATCAGGATTCTGCTATTGCCTGTAATCCTATAAACAAGCAGTTATTACTTGATTTAATATTTAAGCATGATTTGGATTTCAAACCAGGCTCACAATTTCGTTATGATAACTCGGGATATTATTTGCTTGGATTAATTATTGAAAAAGCATCCGGCAAATCTTATGAACAAA
>JAICKT010000613.1 GCA_025927795.1 Parafilimonas sp.
ACAATCAGTGCTTTGTCTTCATCAAGATTAAACTGGTCGCAAAGAACTTTTTTATTTGCTGCCTTATGTTTTTTAAAATTATTTAAACTAAAATTTTCTTCAATATAAGTATCTGTTTCGGGATTCCATACATCATTATCTATGCCATTTAATATGCCATAACATTTTCCTTTTTCGTATTCAAATAAATTTTCAAGCCCATTAGAATTATACCTTAGTTCTTGTAAATAATTGGGGCTAACAGTAGAAACTTTTGCAGCGCATTTTATGCCGCTCGCCAGAGGGTTAATTGTATTGTTCCATTCAAGCATCCCCGATTTCCATGGGTCATAATGAGGAATATAATTTGCCTTTTCCCATCCCATCCAACCCTGGTATTCTGCGTTGTGAATGGTAAGAATTGTTTTGATACCTGCCAAATGCTGATATACATAACAGTACTGCATCATAAAAGGTACTAATGCTGTATGGTGGTCATGCACATGCACAATATCAGGACGATGTTTCCATTGTGCAAGCCAATCAACAACTGCCACCTGGAATGCAGTAAACCTGAGTGAATCATCATCGTATCCATAAATTTTTTCCCTATCCAGAATACCATAAATATCTACAAGATATAAATCGAAACCTACCTTATTGGTTGCTTCCTTTATGATAGTATAATCAAACCAGTAATTGGCAAGGCCGAATGCGCCTTTGTGCACCACTTCAAAATTATTTTCGTATAAAAATTTAGTACGGTACATCGGCATTACCACTTTGGCAATATGCCCCAGTTTATTTTGGTATTTTGGTAAAGCGCCAACCACATCGCCAAGGCCGCCCGCTTTGGCAACAGGGTAACATTCAGCGCTCACATGCATAATCTCCATACAGTAAAATTATATTCTTCAAAGTAACAATGATTTTCTTATTAAAAAATAATAAATGAAAATTCATACCTTGGAAAAATAAACTATTTTCATTCTTTATTAATTATCCTCATTAAAAAACTGATTGCAATGAATCAAAAAACTAAATGGTCTCAATTCGGTGTTTTAATTACCGTCTTTTTTTTCTGGGGATTCGTTGCCGCAAGTAATGATATTTTGATCCCGGTTTTTAAAGAAAAATTACATCTTGAACAATGGCAATCACAAATGATTTCATTTGCATTTTATGTAGCGTATACAGTGGGTTCAATAATTTATTACTTTATTTCAAGGGCGTCCAAAAGTGGTGATATTTTAAATAAAATCGGATATAAAAACGGTATTGCTTTAGGGCTTGTTATCTCTGCATTAGGAACGTTGCTTTTTTATCCTGCCGCAGAAAACGCTTCTTTCTTAATAATGATAACAGGGCTTTTTATTGTTGGGCTTGGGTTTTCTTTACAACAAACTGCTGCAAACCCTTTAGCCATCGCAATGGGAGATCCTAAAACGGGTTCGCAAAGGCTTAGCCTTGCAGGTGGCATTAACAATTTTGGAACCACTATAGGACCAGTGCTTGTGAGCTTTGCCATATTTGGCAAGCTTGCTATAAACGGCACGCCGAACGTTGCTAGCATTGGCGCTGTTAAAACACCTTATCTCATATTAGGAGCGCTGTTTTTATTGGTTGCTGTTATCTTCAAATTTTCAAATCTTCCCAATAAAATAGAAACACATGAAGATGATGACAGCATTGTAGCAACGCCAACTGATATTACTCCCGAATTGAAAATCGCTCAAAAGATTAGAAAAAGCGCTACCAGCTATGGCCAGCTGGCGCTTGGCATGCTTGCCATTTTTATTTATGTTGGCGTTGAAGTGTCAACAGCAAGCAACTTGCCCGAATTTATGAAAGAACATTTGCTGATGCTAAATAATCAGATTATTTCTAACACGAG
>JAICKT010000228.1 GCA_025927795.1 Parafilimonas sp.
AACCAAACAACATCATTCATTTTAATACAACCATTATCGGGTTTTATAAAACCTGCAAGCATGCGCAGCACACTTGTTTTACCTGCGCCTGATGAACCATACAGGCTCACAAATTTTCCGCTTTCAATCTGCACTTTAATTTGCAAATACATTTCGCCATCTGCCGTGTGTAATTTTTTTTGTAAAGCGAAATCAATCATAAATACTTTACCTGCATTTTTCTGTTCACTAAATACATTGTAAATAAAATCACGAAGGAAAGCACAATTAAAATAGCCGCATACATATTTGCATTGTGATAATTAAATGCTTCCACTTCATCATAAATTGCAACGGATGCAGTGCGTGTTTTACCTGGAATATTTCCGCCAATCATCAGCACTACGCCAAACTCGCCAACTGTATGTGCAAAGGTTAAAACAATGCCTGTTAATAAAGATGATTTAATATTTGGTAACAAAACTTTTATAAGTGTTTGCCATTTTGTTTTACCCAAAGAATAAGAAGATTCTTTTAAACTTGGTGATAAAGATGCAAGACCTGATTGAATTGGATGCACCATAAAAGGTAAGCTGTAAATTATGGATGCGATTAGTAATCCTTCAAAAGAAAACACCAGCTTTATATCAAAATATTTTTGAAGGAAAGCGCCGAAACTGTTACCCGGACTAAAAGCCAGCAACATGTAGAAACCAATAACACTTGGTGGCAAAACCAACGGCATGCTTACTATAACTTCTGCAATTGTTTTAAAAATTGTTTTGTTATGTGATAACCAATTTGCAATTGGAATAGTAATAAAAAAAAGAATAAGCGTTGTGAAAAATGCAAGCTTTAATGTGAGCCATAAAGGTGATAGTTCAAGCATATTATTTTACAATGTATCCAAACTTTTTATAAATTTCCTTTGCCTTTGCTGAATACAAAAAATCATAAAATTTTTTTGCCGCTGCTGCATGATTTTCTTGTCCATATTTTAACAAGACAGCCGCTTGTTTTATTGGCGGATAATCGTGCTGATTTAGCCCAACCCATTTTCCTTTGCCTTTCATTTCATCTGATATAACAATTGCCTTTGCAGTGAAACCAATATCTGCTGCCTGTGTTGCAATAAACTGACTTGTTTGTGAGATACTTTCACCATTTACAAGCTTTGCTTCCATTCTATCATACAAATTATATTTCTTCAAAATAACTTCTGCTGCTGCACCATAAGGCGCTGTTTTTGGATTAGCTATTGCGATGTGTTTTATTTCATCATTCAACAATAATCTTAAATCTGCTTTTGGCTGAATGTTTGGCTTTGCACTCCATAATACTAACAAACCCTGTGCATATACTTTTGGTGGTTCTGCAGTAAAATTATTGTCGGATAATTTTTTTGGAAAACTTGTATCGGCAGAAATAAAAATATCAAAAGGCGCGCCCTGCATAATTTGTTGTGTTAAATTTCCTGATGCGCCTAATACAACATCAATTTCTATCTTATCTGTTTTGTTGAATTCAGCTTTTAAAGCTTCCATCGTGTATTGCATGTTTGCCGCAACTGCAACGATGAGTTTTGGTTGCGCCGATGTTGTAACTGTAATAAGTGCAATTAAAACAAGTGAAAGAATAATTTTTTTCATTCCTATAAAACATGCCTTTGTTTATCCAGCAATTTTTTATAATCATCTTGTGTGTCTATATCAATATTTCCTTGCGGAAAATCTATTGTTGCAACATCATCTTTATTTGCAAGCAAAATCTTTTTCGCTCCTTCATTTCCCTGTAAACTCAACAATGCATCAAAATATTTTTGTGTGAAAAGCGCAGGTGTGCCAATTGTTTCTGCATAAGAACAAGCAACAATATGTTGAACACTTTTTTCCTGCCTTTCATATAATTGTTGAAATATTGTTGCTGATACAAACGGCTGGTCGCAAACAGCAATAATTATTTTTTCAATACCATTATTTAAAGTGATGGCATTTTTTAATCCTGAAACAATTGCTGAAGCCATGCCCTCTTTCCAATTTTTATTAAAAACGATTTCGATTTTATTACTTTTTATTTTTTTTGAAATTTCGTGTGCATTAAAACCGGTGACAACAATTACAGGTTCTGCACCTGAGTCAATCGCTTCGTCAATTACATGCTGCAATAATGTTTTGTTATTAAAGTGAATCAATTGTTTTGCGCTGCCAAAACGTGTAGAGTTTCCTGCGGCAAGAATGATGATAGCTGTATTATTCATTATCTGATATTATGAACGTTCATGAATTTCTGTTGTTTTCTCTTTTAGCGAGTTCCCGGTTTTTTTTGAGAACACAGTTTTTATTTCAGCTATAATTGATAACGCAATTTCTTCTGATGTTTCTGCGCCAATATCTAAACCAACAGGTGCGTAAATGTTCTGCATTACGTCATCATTAATCACAATTCCTTTTTCATTTAACTCATCAATCATCTTATGTAATTTTTTCTTTGGACCAAGTGCACCGATGTAATTGCAATTTGTGTTGATGAGTTGTTGCAATGCAGCAACATCATAATTATAGTTGTGTGTCATTAAAACAGCGGCGGTTTGTTTGTCGATATTAATTACAGATAAGATTTCTGATGGCTTTGTGATTGATATTTTATTTGCCTTTGGAAAACGCTGCTGCGTTGCATATGTTGGTCTTCCATCAACAATAATAATGTTCCATCCTAATAGTGAAGCCATATTAACCAGTGGTTGTGCATCATTGCCTGCACCAACAATTACAAGCTGTGTTGCAGGCGGAATAAATTGAAACAATGCTGAACAACTGCCTTCATCATTTTTTATTATTAATGACTTGATTGCAAGCACATTTATACATTCATCTTGCAATGCCCGCATTTCATCAAGCTTAAAAAAATTTTCTGTTCCATTAACAAAAGCAAGCGTTCCTTTTTGTTCAAGGGTTTTGTTTGGATTGAACAACGTACTTATAAACGCATCTTTTCTTTGCTGTGCAACTTTTTTTAATAAATTGATTGGATTATTTATATCATCATTTTTTATTGGTTCAAACAAAATATATACAATACCATTGCAACCTAACTGCACACCAAGCTTATTGTCTTCATCATCGGTGGTATCGTAAATTTCTAATTTGTTTTGTTGCTGAAATATCGCAAATTGTGCTTTGCGCAAAGCATCACCTTCCAAACATCCGCCACTGATTGCGCCGGTTATCTCGCCATCTTCTGTTACCAACATTCTTGCACCAGGTCTGCGATATGATGAACCTTCAACTTTTACAACTGTTGCTAATGCGGTTCGCTTGTTTTGCAAAACGGCTTTATCATAGGCGTCAATTATATCGTTGAGCTCTTTCATTAAAAAAAATATTTCATTAAAGAGAATGCATTAAATTTCTGCTAAACTAAATGGCAGCTTACGAATACGCTTGCCGGTTAAATCAAAAATTGCATTTGTTAATGCCGGAGAGAAGGCTGGCAAACCTGGTTCACCAACACCGCCTGCATCTGCATCATTGTCCATTACAAATACATCTATAGGAGGAATGTCTGTTATACGCGGCATGTGGTAATCATAAAAATTATGTTGTTCGGGTAAACCATCTTTAAATGTTATTTCATGAATAGTTGCTGCACCTAATGCCATTATGATTGAGCCTTCAACCTGTGCTTTTATTATATCAGGATTTACATACCAACCGCAATCCATCACTGCCCAAACATGATCTACTTTGATACCGCCATCAGGATTTTTTGAAACCTTCACAACCTGAGCAACCGGGCTTTCAAAACATTCTGTAATTGCCATTCCATAGCCTTCATTTTTTTTCCTGTTCTTCCATCCGGAAACTTCAATAAGTTTGTCTAACTGTTTGTGCAAACGATCATTATTTAAATGTTGTTTCCTGAATTCAATTGGATCTGCGCCTGCAGCAAGCGCGAGTTCATCCATAAAACTTTCATACGCAAAACCGTTGGTGGATGCATACACCGAACGCCACCACATTACCGGTACCGGCGTTTCAAAAGGCACATCCTGTATGCTGATATTTTTGATTGAATCAAAATAAGGTTTCAAAAACCCTTCCGAAGAACTTTCATTTGGTTTGCTGCGATCATCACTTTGAAAATTATCCATGTTCTGACCGGCAAGCTTCATTCTGAACGCATCAATCTTACCATTATTTACTACGCCTTCACAACGATAAGACATTCCCGGACGAAATGGTCCCTGCATGATATCATCTTCACGCGTCCATACTACTTGCACAGGCACACCAATTTGTTTCGAGATTAATGTGGCTTCATGCGGATAATCCAGGAAAGCTTTGCGACCAAAACCGCCACCAAGAAAAGTCATATTTACAATCACTTTTTCAGCAGGTAAATTAAATTCTTTACTGATAAAATCCTGTACCCAATCCGGTGCTTGTATTGGTCCCCATATTTCAATTTTATCGTTTTGATAATATGCTACACAATTCAAAGGTTCCATTGCGGCATGAGATTCATACGGCGTTTGATAAATTACATCGAGTTTATCAGATGCTTGTGAAAAGATGCTGTTCACATCTCCCTGCTCTTTAAAAACCAATCCATCTTTATTCTTCAAAATATCTTCATGACGCTGGTAAATATCAGTGCTGTTTATATGTTCAAAACCACTATCATCCCAAAATACTTTTAATGCTTTTCTTCCCTGCAATGCAGCCCATGTAGAAGTAGCGACAACAGCAACACCTTCGCGATCGGTATTAAAAACCTTCATCGTAACTTTAAAAACATCTTTCACACCTGGTATAGCACGCGCATCTGAGTCGTCAAAACTTTTAACCTTGCCACGTAATCTTGGATTGCGTTCTACACATGCAAACAACATACCCGGCACTCTTTTATCAAGCCCGAAACCCGCAGTACCATTGGTTTTGAGCGCCGCATCTTTTCGTAATAAAGGTTTGCCGATAAGTTTGTATTCAGAACGTTCTTTCAGTTTAACATTATCAGGCACGTGTAATTTAGAAGCATCTGTAACCAGCTCGCCATAATTATATTTTTTGCCTGATGGTTTATGAAACACATTCCCTGCTTCAGCATAACATTCTGTAAGCGGAACTTTCCACTTATTGGCTGCAGCCTGTATCAGCATTACACGCGCCGTTGCACTAAGCTTTAATAAATTTTTGTAAGAACCACGAATTGTAGAACTGCCGCCGGTTATCTGGCTGCCATATTTTTTGCCGTTGCCCTGCGCAAATTTTATATGAACGTCTTTCAAATTAACTTCTAATTCTTCGGCAATAATCTGTGGTATAGATTGATAAACGCCCTGCCCCATTTCTGCACGATGACTCACTAATGTAACTCTGCCATTTGTATCAATTATCACCCATGGATTCATCTCGATGCCATCCTCATCCACATCGTCGCCTAAGTTTACAACCTTGCTGGTTTTTGCACCTGCAGGTAAATACATTCCTAAGAACAAAGCAGTGCTGGTTAATCCCGCTGACCTTAAAAAATTTCTGCGGGAAGTTGTTTTATTTTTTAAACCCTGGATCATTTTAATTCTTTTTAATGATTAGCTGATAAGGCTAATAATAAAGTGAGCAAATTATTATTTAGCAGGAGGTGCATAGCCACCATTGTTTATCCACGTATCCCATGCCTTTACAAAATCATCATACGCTAATGGCGGTGGTGTGCGATCGCCGCCCATATTCCACCCGGCTTTCACCAATGTGTCTCTTGCATGCTCCAACAATTGCTCTTTATTTTTATGACCATTGCGATTGTAATCCATTATCTGCAATGCAAGATCGTGTGCACTTTTTCCCTGGAAAACCATCTTCATATCAGCGGGTGGTAATTGCCATTTTGGATTGCCCGGAGGCGTATGCAAACCCGCAGTATTTTCGGCTTGATGACAGTTAGAACATTTTAATGCGTACAATCCTTTTCCATCTTTGCCGCGTTGTACATTCATTGTATGAATGTGATTGTCGTCGCCTTGTAAAGGTCTGTTACCTGCCGGATGACAGTTCATGCATCTCGGGCTCATCAAAACAGAATAAACTTGTAAAAATGCCTGGGCAGATGTAGCACTATCGTCGTTGGCAATATTGACGGCTATTGCAATACCGGGCGAATTAATTTTTTGTTTAAAAGCTGATGCAATAATAACAATGCAACAAAGCATAAGCGATATCACAAGCACTTTTTTTACAGACAAAATATTTGGTGATTTAATTTCTGAAGGCTGTTTCATACTAACTAAATATTTTACGCAGTATCTGATTTGTTGTGATGATTTTTGATGTTTGATTACCCTTTTGTGTTTCCATTTTTTTGCATGTTTGCAGCAAGATGAATTGCTTTGCGAATCCGCAGGTAAGTACCGCAACGGCAAATATTTCCTGCCATTGCATCATCAATATCTTCATCTGTTGGATTTGGATTTTCGCGCAGCAAAACAGCAGCAGACATTAGTTGACCTGAATGGCAATAACCACATTGCGGAACACTTAATTCATTCCATGCAATTTGTAAAGGATGATCATTGTTCTCTGACAAACCCTCAATGGTTGTGATCTTCTGCCCTTCAGCACGGCTTACTCTTGTAACGCATGAACGAACAGCTTCGCTATCCAGATGTACGGTGCATGCGCCGCATTGTGCAACACCGCAACCATATTTTGTTCCGGTAAGACCAATAACATCACGTATTGCCCAAAGCAAAGGCATGTTCGGGTCCACATCTACCTCGTAATTTTTGTTGTTTACGTTTAATGTAATCATGTAATTGAAGTAAACTACAAATTAGAATAATCGCGTGAAACTTTCAAAAAGAAAATTAGTACATAATAAACCTATTGCACAACCAGAAATCGCTGATGCGATTATCAAACTACTAAGCTGAAAATTTCTTGTATTAATAATTATATAAGTTTATCAGGCGTTATGGGCAAATCTCTTATACGTTTTCCGGTTGCATTATATACTGCATTGTTGATGGCAGCAGTGATGCCTGTGATACCAATTTCACCAGCACCTCTTGCGCCAACAGAACCAATATTGTAATCGGGCTTATCAGTAAACATAATGTCAAACTCCGGCATGTCTGCATGAACGGGAACGAGATAATCAGCCAAATCTTTTGTAACAATTCTTCCGGTATTTGGGTCGTAAATTGTTTCTTCCATCAACGCCATGCCAATGCCGAAAATAGC
>JAICKT010000353.1 GCA_025927795.1 Parafilimonas sp.
ATTCATCTGAAAGATGGTGCAGAAGCTTTGGATTTTCTTTTTGGAAGAGGGAATTATGCAGAAAGAAATACAAACAATAAACCTAAAGTAGTTTTGTTAGACCTTAAAATGCCAAGAGTGGACGGCATAGAAGTATTAAGGCAAATAAAAGCGAATGAAGATACTAAGACGATTCCTGTTGTAGTGCTTACTTCCTCAAAAGAAAATCCTGATGTGGAACAAGCCTACCTGCTTGGCGCAAACAGTTACATGGTAAAACCCGTAGAGTTTGAAAACTTTAGAACTGCGGTTGCAGAAATAGGAATGTACTGGCTGTTGTATAATCATTCGTCTTTGTAATGCAGATATAAAATTAATGCGCTTACGTGACCCAAAAATTAAAAATACTTCATCTTGAAGACCTTGCTTCAGATGCCGAATTAATTGAAAGAGAATTGAAGAAAAGTAATATTCAATTTGAATTATTATTAGTTGGCAACAGGCAAGAATTTGAAAATGCAATTAAAGAGTTTAACCCTGAAATTATTCTTTCAGACCATTCACTTCCTTCTTTTAGTTCGATTGAAGCTTTAAGAATTGTAAAGAGCAAGGGTATTAAAATTCCTTTTATACTCATCACTGCTACTGTATCAGAAGAGTTTGCCGTGAGTATAATAAAAGAAGGCGCAGATGATTATATTTTAAAAGATCGTTTGCAAAGACTTCCCTCCGCCATATTAAATGCAATAAAAAAGAAGCAACTTGAGCATGAAAGAGAAAAATATTTTAATGAGATAATTGCAAGCCGGGAAGAATTAAAAGCGGCACATGAAAGATTATTATTTCATATAGAAAATTCTCCTTTGGGGTTTATTGAGTGGGATAATAATATAAGGGTAAAATCATGGTCGAAGCGGGCAGAAGAAATTTTCGGATGGACTGAAAAGGAATTTATTGAGAGTAAGAAAACCGGTTTAAGCCAGGTATATGAAGGAGACTTGCTCTTGGTAAAAAAAATAGCGGATGAATTGGCGGATGGAACAGTTGAAAGAAACACAGCGCAACACAGAAATTACACAAAAGATGGGAGAGTAATATGGTGCGAATGGTTTAATTCAGCATTAAAAAATGCTGATGGAAAAGTGATTGCCATTATGTCGCTGGTACAGGATATTACTGAAAACAAAAACGCAGAGGAGAGCCTTAAAAACAGCGAACAGCGTTTTCGTGAAATATTTGAAACTGCTCCTGAGGCTATTGTTGTGTTTAATATACAAACACAACTTTTTTCAAGATATAATGCCAATGCTTTAAAACTTTTAAAATGTTCAGGAGAAGAGCTTTTAAAAAAGTCCCCATATGATATAAGCTCTCCTTTTCAACCCGATGGAAAAAGCGCAAGAAAAAAATCAGTACAATATATAAGCGCAGCGCTAAATGGAGAAAAACCTACGTTTGAATGGACTGTACTTGATGCAAAGCAACAAGAATTAATCTGTGAAGTACGACTTGTAAAACTTTCAGGCGCAGACAACAACGAGGTTCTTGCAACTTTTGTTGATATAACAGAAAGAAGAAATACCGAAAAAATGCGGGAAAAAATTACTGCAGATCTCGTACAACATAATAAAGATTTGCAGCAGTTTGCATACATTATTTCTCATAATCTCCGTGCGCCGGTAGCCAATATTATCGGGCTTACTACAATGTTTGAAGAACCATCATTAAATCAAAAGATGATGAAAGAAATAATCAGAAATCTTGCTTCCTCAGCGGTTAAACTGGACAACGTAATTATTGACCTAAACCATATATTAAATCTTAGAAGTGAAGTAAACGAAAGGAAAGTAATTGTACGGTTCTCAGAAATAGTTGAAGATATAAAATTAACCATCAATAGTGCTATAAAGCAAGAAGGTATATGGATAAAAACTGACTTTTCACAGGTGCCGGAAATCTTTAGTCTTAAGAGCTACATATACAGTATTTTTCATAATCTTATTTATAATAGCATAAAATATAAGCGACCTGATCTTTCGGCTATTATTGAGATAAGAAGTTTCCGTGATTACAATAATATTTTTCTTGTTTTTAAAGATAATGGGTTGGGCATTGATCTTACAAAAAAAGGGGATCAGGTATTTGGGCTTTATAAACGTTTTCACAGCCATGTTGAAGGTAAAGGAATGGGACTGTTCATGGTTAAAACGGCAGTAGAAATGCTCAAAGGAACTATTAGTGTTGCCAGTTCTGTAGATAAAGGCGCAATATTTACAATTCAATTTCCAAGCGTATTATAACCAACGCTTTTATGCTTGTTGGGTGATTCTTCCAACAAGTTTCATTCTTTCCATTCTAAAATGGTAGCCGTGTAAAAATCAGAATAATAGTTGTTGTAAACGATTGATAAATTCGTTTAACTATCACTATAGCTTCCGTATCAATTTTTTGTTTACTTTAATTTCTCTTTAAAAAAATCAATGGTACGTTGCCAGGCAAGTTCTGCAGCGGCTTTATCATAACGCGGTGTGGTATCATTATGAAAACCATGATTAACGTTTGGATATATATAAGCTGTATATTCTTTGTGATTGGCTTTTAGTGCTGCTTCATATGCCGGCCAACCTTCATCAACATGCGTATCAAGACCTGCATAATGCAACAGCAAAGGCGCATGTATTTGCGGCACATCTTCTGCCGCAGGTTGCGTTCCATAAAACGGAACTGCTGCTGATAAATCAGGTAAACGCACTGCCATCATATTTGCTATCCATCCTCCAAAACAAAAACCTACTACGCCCACTTTACCATTACAATCTTTATTATTTTTTAGATAAGTATATGCATCAATAAAATTTTCCAGCATTTCGTTTTTATCGCGTTTGGCTTGCATTTCACGACCCTTATCATCATCGCCGGGATAACCACCAAGCGGTGTTAATGCATCCGGCGCGATTGCAATAAACCCTGCAAGCGCAACTCTTCTTGCCACATCTTCAATGTATGGATTTAGCCCGCGATTTTCATGCACAACTACAACGCCGCCAAGTTTTTCTTTTGCATCAGCAGGCATACACAACAATGCTTTTATGTTGCCACCACCTTTTGGCGAATCATAATTTACATATTCAGATTTTAAACGCGGATCGTTTGGTTGCACCTGCAATGTATTTTTATAATCAGGCATTAAAAAACTCATGAGCGATGAAACAGTAATTCCGCCCACTGCATATACAGATAAATTTTGCACAAAGTCGCGCCTGTTAATACGATTGTGTGCATAGTCGTCGTACAAGTCAAACACTTCCTGTTTAACGTCTTCTTTTTTTATGTTGTTCATAGTAGCATAATTGATGCTTACTAAATTAAGTAATTCTTAGTGAGTAAGTATTATTCTAAGTTCCCGGTATAATGCAGCAATCGCCGTTTCTATCTAAAAATTTAAAATGATACATTTATAAAGAATATTCACCAACCAAAACGAAACAGTTTTGTGGTAAGGGTTTTGCTTGATAATGATGACAATCATTTACAACTCCGTTCAAAATATCAAATGAATAAATTAAAGATCATTACATCAACAACAAGACCTGAAAGAAAAGGAGTTTTTGTTGCAGACTGGATTAAAAATATTGCGATAACATTTGGGAAGTTCGATGTTGAATTGTTGGATTTAGCAGTAATCAACCTGCCGTTAATGGATGAGCCAAATCATCCGCGGTTGCAACAATATACACATGAGCACACCAAAAAATGGAGTGCGATAATAAATGAAGCAGATGCGTTTATTATTGTATTGAGTGAATATAATTTCAGTTTTCCGGCTCCCATTAAAAATGCACTTGATTACCTGTTGAATGAGTGGAAATATAAACCGGCAGGTATTGTTAGTTATGGCGGTATATCAGGTGGTTTGCGTTCAACGCAAATGCTGAAGCAGGTATTAACGGCTTTAAGCATAATGCCTGTTATGGAAGCTGTGAGCATTCCTTTTTTTAACAAGTATATTAAGGAAGATAAATTCTTACCCGAAGAAATAGTAATAAAATCAGCTCATGTAATGCTTACTGAATTAGAAAGATGGTGCGAAGCATTAAAAACTATGAGAACAAAATAAGCTGCATTTATATTGACGTTTATATTTCATCACAGCATCAATTTACAATTCCATTTTCTTATCTTTCGCGTATAGAAAAAATATATGGCTGTTATTGTTGATTACGATAAAAAATATCTCAAAGACTTTCAGCAGTTAAACCTGGAATGGCTGGAGAAATTTAATCTTGTAGAATCGCATGATTTAGAAATTCTTGATCATCCGCAAGAGAATGTAATTGATAACGGCGGTTTTTTATGGCTGTTAAAAGAAGATGATACAATTGTTGGCAGTGCAGGCATATTTAAAATAAATGATAAAGAATATGAGCTTATAAAAATGTCTGTGGCGCCGGAACATCGCGGTAAAAAGTTTGGTAACATGCTGTTAGAAAAATGCATAAGCAAAGCAAAAGAATTGAATGCATCAAAACTTATTTTATTTTCTAACAGCAACCTGAAAACAGCTATTCGCCTGTATGAGAAATTTGGTTTCAAACATGTAGAGGCAACTGACGCACCTTTTAAAACAGCAGATGTAAAAATGGAATTGAACTTATAGTTTTTGTTATGAAAATTTTTATCTAATGCAAAAAAATATTTTTAGATAAAATGAAT
>JAICKT010000654.1 GCA_025927795.1 Parafilimonas sp.
GAGTTTAAAAATGGTGTAAACGCAGGCGGTGCCATAAAATATATTTGGATGTTTGCGATTATTGGCATGTTCGTTTTATTGCTGGCATGCATCAACTTCATGAACTTAAGTACCGCAAGAAGTGAGAAGCGTGCGAAGGAAGTTGGTATAAGAAAAGCAATTGGTTCGTTGCGCTCGCAATTAATCAATCAATTTTTTAGTGAGTCTTTACTTACCGCAATTCTTGCTTTTTTTATTGCTTTGATTCTAGTTGTATTATCGCTGCCATTCTTTAACAATGTTTCAGGCAAGCAAATCATTTTGCCATGGAACAATATTTATTTCTGGATAATTGGAATTGGCTTTAGCATCATCACCGGTTTCATTGCAGGTGTTTACCCGGCATTATACCTCTCATCATTTCGTCCAGTAAAAGTTTTGAAAGGAACATTCAAAGCAGGCCGCAATGCATCCATACCAAGAAAAGTTTTGGTAACCTTACAATTCACTGTTTCAGTTATTCTCATCATTGCAACAATCACTGTTTTCAGGCAAATACAATTTGCAAAAAGCCGCCCTCTTGGTTATAGTAATGAAGGTTTAATTACTATTATCATGCGCACTT
Organism: Parafilimonas sp.; assembly: GCA_025927795.1. Classification (GTDB taxonomy): domain Bacteria; phylum Bacteroidota; class Bacteroidia; order Chitinophagales; family Chitinophagaceae; genus Parafilimonas. The sequence goes on from JAICKT010000654.1 coordinate 605, forward strand.
ATAATTATCACAACAACCTTAATAACATGCGTAATGACTTGTTGAAACAAGGCGCAATAACAGATATGGCAGAATCAAATTCACCTGTTACAGAAAACGATCACTTCAACAATGGTTTTAGCTGGCAGGGAATGGATGCACAAATAAGTGCAAAGTTCAATACAGTGAATGCAACGCAACAATATGGTAACACTGTTGGTTTAAAATTTATTAATGGAAGGGATTTCAGCAAACAATTCGGTACTGATTCAGCTTCTATTATTATTAATGAAACCGCGGCAAAATATATTAGTTTTAAAAATGCTGTCGGAGAAACCTTCAGGCGTTATGATAACACTTATCAAATAATTGGAGTGGTAAAAGATATGGTAATGGAATCTCCGTATGAACCGGTTAAGCCAACTATTTATTTTCTTGATTCAAGTATCGGTGGCATTTTAAATATAAGATTGAATCCAAATCTTACTACTGCTTCAGCCTTGGCAAAAGTTGCGGCAGTTTGTAAAAAGTATTCACCTGAAGAACCGTTCGATTATCAATTCGCAGATGAAGAATATGCACAAAAATTTGCAGACGAGGAACGTATTGGTAAGCTAGCCGGCTTCTTTGCTGCGCTTGCTATTTTAATTTCCTGTCTCGGTATATTTGGTATGGCATCTTTTATTGCTGAACAACGCAAAAAAGAAATTGGTGTAAGAAAAGTATTGGGTGCATCAGTATTTAATTTATGGCGATTATTATCAAAAGAATTTATTGCTTTTGTGATAATAGCATTTTGTATTGCTGCGCCCATTGCATATTATTTTATGTATGAATGGTTGCAGAATTATCAATACAGAACAGAATTATCGTGGTGGATTTTTGGAGCAGCAGGTTTTGGTGCATTGATGATAACATTATTAACAGTAAGCTACCAGGCAATAAAAGCAGCAATTGCAAACCCCGTAAAAAGCTTAAGAACGGAATAAAAACAAATAGCTAAAGGCTAAC
>JAICKT010000056.1 GCA_025927795.1 Parafilimonas sp.
AACTGGGGAATTAAGGTTCCGTTACCAGATGCAGAAGGAAAGGTTTTATATGTTTGGTTTGATGCGCCGATTGGTTATATCAGCGCTACAAAAGAGTTAACAAACGATTGGAAAGATTACTGGCAAAAAGAAGACACAAAGCTTGTTCATTTTATTGGAAAAGATAACATCGTTTTTCACTGCATTATTTTTCCTGCGATGTTAAAAGCGCATGGCGATTTTGTGTTGCCGGATAATGTGCCTGCTAATGAATTTTTAAATATTGAAGGCGAGAAAGTTTCTACTTCACGCAACTGGGCGGTTTGGGTTGATGAATATATAAAAGATTTTCCCGGCTGTGAAGATGTGTTGCGTTATGTGCTTTGCAGCAATGCGCCCGAAACAAAAGACAATGATTTTACATGGAAAGATTTTCAGGAAAAAAATAATAGTGAGCTTGCGAGCATCTTTGGAAATTTTGTAAACCGCACATTTGTATTGATGCATAAATTATGCAATGGTAAAGTGCCAAAGCTGCATGAAGATGTGATGGATGATTTAGACAGGAATTTGATTGAAGATATAAAAACTGGCAAAACAAAAGTTGAAAATGCTATTGAAGAATTTAAGTTTCGCGAAGCATTGTTTGAAGTGATTGACCTTTCTCGCAAAGGCAATAAATATATGCAGGAAAAGGAGCCGTGGAAGAAAGCCTCCCCCAGCCCCTCCGGTGGAGGGGAGATAGATCCACACGCTCAAAAGTTAATAGATAATTGCCTGCATTTATGTTTACAGCTTACAGCAAATCTTGCAATACTTATCAATCCATTTCTTCCCTCAACATCAAAAAAAATGTTGCACATGATGAAAGTGGTTGACAGAATGCTTGAATGGGAAAATGCAGGAAAGATTGATTTATTAAAAGTTGGTTACAGCTTACGCGCACCTGAAATTTTATTCAGAAAAATTGAAGACAAAGAAATAGAAGCGCAAATACAAAAATTAAAAAGCGGAAGCCCTAAATCCCTAAAGGGACTTGAGGAAAAAACGTCAAATTCAAAAATGAATGAAGTTAAAAATTCCCCTTCAGGGGATGGGGGCATAGCTCAAATTCAATACGATGATTTTGCAAAACTCGATTTGCGTGTGGGTAAAATTTTATCTGCAGAAAAAGTAGAGAAAGCAGATAAGCTTTTAAAACTTGAAATTGATTTGGGCTTCGAAATAAGAACAATTGTTTCAGGCATTGCACAACATTTCTCTGCTAAAGAAATTGTTGGAAAGCAGGTTGTGGTGGTTGCCAATCTTGCACCGCGTAAAATGCGTGGAACAGAAAGCAATGGAATGATATTAATGGCAGAAGATAAAAGCGGCAAACTGCATTTTATAAATCCTGAACAAGATATTGATGCAGGAAGTGGCGTGAGTTAACAAAGCATAATGGCTTTAATTAATTGCAGTCAACATCATACTGCTTAAATATATTCCTGAGCTTTTCAACTTTTTCTTTATCGCTTACAAGATGAGTGATTTTTTGTTGTGCATGTATTGTACCTGGTTTGTCTGCATTCAACGAAATAAAAAAATCATTAGACACATTTAATATCTCAGGATAAGTTATTGCGCCTGTTTTTGCAAGATCATCATAGTAACTGTTGTGTAATGATAATTGTTGGTGAAGGATTACCGAAAACTCTGAATAATTATGTGTTGGATTTTCAAAAGCTGTATAAAATTTATAACGAAAAGGCGAATGATTGAAATCAGGAATAATCGTAAAATCAACTAATATTTGATGAAGTTGTTTGCATGTTTCAGCTATTGCCTGTTCTGCCTGTATCGGCAACATGTGTTCACCGAACGGTGAAAAAATATCGTTCAATCTTCCTTTCACAATTAAACGATATGGCTGTGTTGAAGTAAATTCAACAAGATCATTCATAACATAAGCCCATAAACCATTATTTGCTGAAATGATAATACTGTAATGTTTTGAAGACTTCACATCTTTCAACGATAAACGTTCAGGGTTTTGTTGATAAATATTTTCCAGCTCAATAAACTCATAAAACACTCCCTGGTTGCAGATAAGTTCCATCCCTTTGCTATTTGGTTGAACCTGGTAAGCAAAATTGCCTTCAGTTGCAGAATAATTTTCCATTAATAAAATATCATTGCCTAAATGATTTCGTAGTAAATTTTCATAAGGCTCGCAATTCATTCCGCTTAAAAAGGCAACACTGCAATTTGCAAATGCATCTTTGAATTTCTGTTTAGTCTGCAGTTCAAACTCTTGTAAAAAATGAGACAGGTAAACCGGCAAAGCAACAATCGTTTTTATGTTTTTTTCTTGCATGTTTTGTATAATGAATGTAATCTTTTCTTCAGCGCCTTTAATATTTTTTATTGTGTTGTTGGGAAATGAAAAATGCTTTGTGAATGCAGGTCTGTTATGCATTTTTATTGAAGAAATAGCACCGCATAAAAAACCGTTTATTTTTTCAAGCTCCTGTTGATCACCAAGCGTAAGAACACAGCTACCCATAAATGAAGTGCTGTTTAACTGCCGGGATAAATTATTCAGCATGTATAATGCTGCAAATTGTGTTGATCTTAAAAATTCGTTTGTGACGGGTATTAGTTTTGGATTTCCTGCGGTACCGCTACTTTTAGCAAAAAAAGATGGTAATCCCGTCCATAATACATTTGCTTCTTTGTTTAAAATCCTATCAATATAAATTTTGAAATCATTATAACTTCTCAGGGGAACTGCATCTTTGAAATCGTTATAGTTATTAAGTTTATTGAATGCGTGTTCTTTTCCAAACGATGTATTTTTTGCAGTATTTATTAACGATGAAAATGTTTTTTGCTGGCATTCTATTGCATTAAACCTGTTTGCATTTACCAAACCAGAATATTTTTTCAAATACTGCTTTTGTAAAAATGATAGAAAAGACATGATATTATTTTAATGCCCCGTTCAACTATTAAACAGCATAAATTTTTTAAAAGGTTTTCCTTTTCTAATTAAGTAAGCATGATAAGCGCTGGGAACATCATGCTGCCATTTGGGTAAAATAAGTGTAATAAGAATTCGGTCAAAATGCGAAACTATGCCGGCGCACAAACAGAAATAAAAAAGAAAACCTGCATTGCCATTTAATATAAGATCAGTGAAAGCGGCAAGCAATGTAATGCCCCAGAATTTTGAAAGATAAGCATGTGCGCAGGTTTCGCGTCCAAACTTTAAAATGCTTACCAAATAACATGATGCTTCCATACTTAATAGTATCCAGATAACAATTGAATTTTCACTAATTACTTGCGGCCATATAAACCATGCGGTAAAACCTGCAGAAAGCCAGAATATCATATCAGTTTGACTATCGAGCCTTCGCATTTTCGCAGACGAAATATTTTGTTTGCGGGCAATAATGCCATCTAATACATCTGATAATAAACCAAGAAATAATAATACAACAATAAGTTTTCTGTATTGCGTATGATAAAAATATCCAAGCCATAACATAACCGGCGCACACAAAAACCTAAACAGAATTAAAGTGTAAGGAAAGTGTTTCATAGCAGCAGTTTGCCTATTAAAGTTATTCAAAAAGTTCGCATGAGTTAAACAATTTCTGAATTAAAATTTGTGCTTTTTACCTCATAATAAATGGAACATGCTTTTATCTTTTTCTTTGCTTCTATCAATTCTCAAATGCCGCACAGCCCGACTACTTTATTCTTTAGGCGTACTTTTTTTAGCAGGAAACATGTAGCCTAACCTGATTCCAAAATAATGTACATGATCCTTTTCACCAGAACCCGGAGAAATATTAGTAAGTCCGAAATTGTAATTAGCAGCTAAATAGAATCCACCGCTAAATTGGTAACCGGCTATTGCATTAATGCTTGCATCGAAAGCTTTAAAGTTGTCTACAGTTTCATCCCCTCCAAATTTTAATTTTCCACTTTCATCTTCTCCCATTCCTGTCATTTTATATCTTCCTGATAGCGCTATGTTAAGTGCCGGACCGGCGCCAATAAAAAATTTCCCCTTAGCAGAATGCGCATTGTAAACGAAGTTTAGCGGTAATTCAAGATAATTGATAGTCGTTTTATATTTAAAATCTTCGTCTGGTACACTCAGATCTCCGCCTTTTTGTGTAAAATTTAATTCAGGACGAAAACTGAAATCTTTTCCCATACTCATTGATTCAGTAACTCCCACAGTAAATCCAACATGTGTGTCGGATGATAATGTAATACCATCTGCTTTTGCTTGAATACCGGAAAATGTTGCACCTGCAGAAATGCCGAAAGCATTTTGCGCTTTGGAATAATTCATCAGTAAAATAAAACTGATGAAGAAGTAAATTATCTTTTTCATAATAATTAATTTGATGTTTAAAAATTTTTGTAAACTTATTTTGAGAAGAGACTTTTGTCAATATGTAGTTGATAGTTGGGTTAAATGGATTTATATTTTATTATTAGCCATTAACAACTACTTGCAGTTAAAATTTATTTGTACTCCTATTGAATAAACTCGGCCTTGTGTAAAAGATGTAGCCGGCAATGCTTTATCATTTTGCAGTAGTAATTCAGCTTTTTTCTTATTATGTTTTACAACATATGCGAGAGGAATTCCTGCGGCGATTGCGCATCCTCCTGTTATAGCTAAAGCACCGCCGCCGGGGTCACCTTTTGATGATGAATTGGACCAGTCACCAAAACCTCTTAAAGAAAGACCAGCGCCAATACAAACAAGCGCTACACCGCTAATCACCAGAACAGTACTTATCGTTCTTTGCGATTTGCTTTGCGCTAAAAGCTTTTTTGCAAACTCTGCATTTGAAGCCTGGTGCTGCACTTGAGGGTTTATTTGCTGTGCGAATGATGCAACAGTTATCAGCAGAAAAAAAATTGTTGTAGTTATAATCTTTTTCATGATCACTAATTTTAATGTGCAAGAATAATGTTTGATTTTACACCAAGCTATTGTATGAAGCATGGCAAGTCAACATGCATTTAACAGTTATCAATTTGTATTTGATGAACGATATTAATTGTTGTATAAAATAGAGAAAAACAATAACAGAACAAAAGCCGTACTTAATTGCAAGGTGTATTCGCAATCAGGTGAAAAGTGATTTAGGGTATAGCCAAATAAAAAAAGTTTGTTGACAAACAAACTTTTTTGAATCAATTTTCCTTACATCCTAAAGTGAAATTTTTAGAGAGATGGTGGGTTGTATTTTAGATGCAATTGTATTTTTTTGCGGAAGTAATATTCGTTCGTTAATAAAACTTATTGATGCTGCCTTACGTGCATTTTTCCCGGAGCTGATAAAGAAAGGAATACTTCCAAGCATTGACCCCGCACCTATTATTGCGAGAGTACCCCCAATGCCAACATTGTTATTAGCCTTATTAAAGTTGCCTGAAAATAAATCGAAAAACCCATTCGCGCTTACAGCACCGCCAGCAATAAAAAGACCTGCCCCGCCGCCTAACATAATCCAGGCAGTGGTTTTCTGATGCTTACTTTTTAATTGATAATACTCTTTAGAATTTGTTTGTGTTTGACAAAATGAATTTATTATAAACATTAATGAAAGAAAAAATAGACTAATCTTTTTCATAACGGTTGGTTTAAATGATGAGACGATTGTTAGTTTTCATTAAATAAATTTAAATCATCTTTTCAATACTATCTTTTGTTGAACTACTTCCTGATCTGTTTGCAAACGGCAGATATATACACCTGCAGAAAGTTTTGATGCATTAAAATTTACAGTGTTCAAAATATTTTTTTGCGAAGCGGCGTTGTACAATGTGGCAAGCAGTTTTCCATTCATATCATAAATACCAAGATTTACATGCGTTTGTTGCAGCAATTTAAACGAAAGTGTTACATTGTTTGTAAACGGATTAGGAAACGCATTTAACAATATAGATGATTGCATATTGCTGGCTTCAGATTTTGTGTTGTCAGCGGCTTTTTCAAACTGTTCACAGGAACCAATATAAGCTCCTTTCTGAATAAACCCTGGTGCTGCATTTCGATCAACGCAAATATTTTTTCCGTTAAAACACATTTGAATTTTTGCTTCTTTCCTGTTATCATTTCCACATAAAAACGAAGGCAATGCATCATATAAAGCTTTTCCTATTGCATAAATATCTGCGCCATGAAAATTGGTAAGCACAACCAAAGTCATTTTTCTGTCGGGTTGATAAAACATAATGGCGCGATAACCCGGAGCGTTTCCGTCATGACCAATAAAATCATATTTGCCACTTATCTTGTTGGAAAGAATTAAGCCATAACCTAACCTGTCTCCGTCTTCATCAGGAATAGGTGAGATTGAATTTAACATGGTATCTAAAACAGCTCTGCTTGTAGCTCTGCCGCCAAAAAGTGAATTGCCCCATTCTGCAACATCAGCCGCATTAGAAACAATGCCACCGCCGGTAAAAGCAAGTGATACAATTGCATCCATTGGAAAACGTGAAATGTTTGTATAAGCATCAGGAAAAGTTGGCTGACCTGTTAATTGAAATATTGGATTAAATGCACTGATATTATCATGCGGCGAAGCAAGAGATCCGCGATTGCCAATAGATTCTCTTCCGCCAAGGAACATAGAATGAAGATTGAGTTTGTCAAAAAATCTTTCCCTGTAATATTGTTCAACAGGTTTGCCCGTTGCGGCTTCTATAATCGCACCAAGCAAAACATAATTTGTACTGGAATATTTTCTTTCAGCGCCAGGCTGTGCAATTTGATGAACAAAAGAAACCATTTCATAGGGTGTCCAAATATGTGTTGGATCAAAAGCAACGGCAATTTGTAGTTGCTGTTCATCGGTGTAATCGGAATAACCACTTTCGTGTGCGAGGAGCTGGTGAATGGTTACATTACTATTTATGTTAGGGTTATAAGCACTTAACAGCGGAAGATATTTTATGATTGGATCACTGAGTTTAAATGCGCCTTCGTTTGCGAGTTCCAAAACCAATGCAGCGGTAAAAGTTTTTGTTACACTGTAAATTCGGGAAAGTGTATCTGTAGTAAAAGGAGTACCGCCAGGTAATAAATTGTTTTGTGCATCAATATTGCGTGAAGCATAACCTGTAGCACCTTGCCAAAATGCAATGCTATCAACTTTTATGGCTGCAGATATTCCACCTACAAAAGGATTGGAAGAATGATTTTCAAAACTGTCAATTACTTTTTGCAGTTTAGCCTGTGTTTCAGATGAAAAACCTTGTGCAAAAGAACTGTAAGAAAGGCAGATAAATGATATGCCTAAAAACAGCTTAAAATAGTTTAAAAAATTTTTCATAAAGAATTTTTTGTACATCTAATCTAAGTTGACCTAAATGCTAAATGAAGATGCAATTGACAGTTGTAATACCGGAGTTTATAGTTTATTGAAATGAATGAATAATAGAAACATTGAACAGCGCATATAGTGCTAAATATTTCAGCGAGAGCAGTGCATCTTATTATCAATAATATTTTTTATATTTAGTACATGAAGCCGGTTGCTGTACTGCGCAGAGACTTGTTAAGACAAGCGTAGTTGTTAATGCAATAAGAGACGAAGTATGACTAAAATAAACCTGATACAAAAGAAAAACTGATTGCCAAACGAAACCACGTAAGTGCTAACCCATTAAAACGGTGGTGTTATAAAATTCTAAAGCTGTTCCTTTAATTTTTTTATTGGTCATTAAATGTAAAACAACTTTATAGCTTGTATTTTTTTTCGCCTTATAAACTGAATTACATCTAATGAGATTGTTTTTTTGAGAAATATGATTTTGTTGAATTGTCGACATATTATCGTCTATAGAAAATGCATCAATATCTAACTGGCAAAAACAAGCATTGCATAATGTTGACAATAATATAATACAAACAATGTATCTCATTATAAGCTTTATTAATGAAAACATACAGAGCCGTCTTATATTAATATGAGACGGCTCTGATAAATTAACTACAATACTTTATCATTGAATTTGTAGAAGCTTTTTGAGCTCAATCTTATTCCTTTACAATCTTCATCATTTTAGTATCCTTACCATTTTTTACGATCACCGCATATACACCAGCACTTAATTTTTCTACCGGTAAATTTATTTGCGAGTGATTAGAATAACTGCTTTCCCAAATTGTTTTACCAGACATGTCAATAATTGAAATTGCAATATTTTTTACGTCGCCTTTTATTTGTAAAGTTGCTATACTGTGAGCCGGGTTTGGATATAAAAGCACATCAAAAACGTTACTTGTTTTTTCAACTGAAACATCAGAAGTGTTAACGCTTGTTGCCGCAAATGTTGCTTCACGTGCATTGCCTTCATACAATTCTTCTCCATACTGAGGTGAGTTACCACCAAAGAAAAGTTTATTACCGGCAGGAGTTAAATGCGATATATCTGTAAGACTATTTACAACAGCGTCATTCACCTGGTTGGTATTGGCTTCCGTGCCATCTGATGACCAAAGTGTTTTAGGAAAAGTGGTCTCATTTAAAAAATATAATTTGCCACCTGCACTGCAAAGATTAGAAAGCGTACTGCCATAACCTTGTGATATATCTTTAGCCATAATAGTGCTTCCCGGTGTTCCTTTTGTTGACCAAAGTTCAGTGCCATGCACGCCGTCATCTGCAGTAAAAAATAATCTGCCATTAACGTCTGTTAAATCAGAAGGATTAGAACTGTTATAAGGGTTAATGTCTTTTACCAGTTTAACTTCTGTTCCGGTTGTCATCCATAATTCAGCGCCATAAGTATTAAAATCTGTGGCAGTAAAAAATAATAAATTGTTTGATATACAGAACACAGGTAATGGAGGATCAACAAAATTTTCATTGTAATAAGCCGGCGTGATGTTTTTCACTTTTACGGTGCCTTTTTCAGTACCATCGCTTTTCCATAATGAATAGTTTAACCCAAAACCATTATAAGCGCCGAAATAAATATTATTCTTATAAGCAAACAAGCTATATGGATAAGAGCCGTTGCTGCCTGCATTAATATCCTTTACCATTTTTGTTCCGGTTACAGTTCCATCACTGCTCCATAGTTCATAACCATGATCAAAATCACCTGCAACAAAATATCCTGTATTACCAATGGCAACTACATAATCATTATAATAAAGCGACTGGCTAAGCATTGCGCCGTATTGGTCTGTTCCGTCGCTATGCCAAAGCTCATAGCCACCGGTATTTTTATTACCTAAAATGTAAAATACTCCGCCATTATCTGTGACGATGAAATTCACAACATAATAAATACTTCTGTCAATGTATACTACTCTTTGCAAACCTGCGGATGTTCCATCGGTTTTATAAATAGCAGTGTTTACTGCATCATCATCTATAAAATAACTTGCATTGTTTTTAAACTGGAATGCATTTGGGAAAGACCAGCTGGGACCGGTCCAAATATCATTCAACAATTTAGTGCCTGCTTTGGTGCCATCAGATTTATATAATTCACCTCCAAACTCCGGAGTAAATGCATTGAACAATACATCATTTCCTATGGCGCCTACGCCTTTGTAAAGGAAACCAGCTTGAGAGCCGTCATCATTTAAATTAATATCCCGCACCAACGTTGTACCTGCATCAGTTCCATCAGATGAAAACAATTCAGTTCCATGATCATTATCTGTTGCTTTAAATAACAATTTGCCATTAGAAAAAGTTAAGTCCTCGGGATATGAACTTCCGCTACCGGGTATTATATCCTTTACGAGTAATGTTCCTGCATCCGAGCCATCCGTTTTCCATAATTCATTCCCATAAGCATTATTATATTCAACGAAATATAAGGTGCCATTAATGTTATAATAGTTATAGGTGATTGCGCCGGCATCAAAAACTTTTACAGCTTGCGTATTTGCAGGCTTACCTTTTGAACTCCATAATTCATCGTGCGCATAACCAACATTGCTTACAACTTTAAAATAAAGTGTACCATTCACAACACGCATTTCTCCCGGGTAAATATAATCTACGTCAGAACCGGGTGTAAGGTCTTTCACCAACTTAATACCGTTACTATTTGCAGCATTGTATTTGTACAATCCATCTCCATCAACAGAAGTATAACCAGCTAAGTACATCACGTTATTTAAAACAGGGAAAGGCGTGTACGAAGCATCACTTACACCATCTGCCTGCAAAAAAACATCATTAAAGCCGGTTGCATAATGCGTACCATCGTACGTGCCATCAGATTCCCACAACCTGCGCCCTGTTCCATCATTTCCGGCGAAATAAAGCTTGTTGTTATACGCAGTTAATTGGGTGGGAACATTTGCATCAGAATTATAATAGCCAATATCTTTTACAACATAAGTGCCTGCATCTGTGCCATCGCTTGTAAATAGCTGGTAACCGGAAGCCCATGTATAAGCAATAAAATAAGCTGTATTGTTTACTGATGTTAGCTCAAAAATATCACCTGAACCAATGCCAGACGCCTGAATATCTTTTACCATAACAGTGCCCGCATCTGTGCCATCGGTTTTCCACAATTGATTATTGGTGCCGCCTATCGAAGCCACAAAAAATACAGTACCATTTACGTTTAGGAATTGATTAGGGCTGCAATAATCCAAACCTGTGTAAGGTGCTTTCAGTAAATGTGTGCCCGATTCGGTTCCGTCTGAAACCCAAACGGTAACACCATTATCGGGACTGTTGGCAGAAAAAAACAATAAGCCATTTGAAACTGTTATATACCTTGGATCAGAACTTACGTCCCCGGGATAAATATCTTTTACAAGATAAGTGCCGCCAGCGGTACCATCACTGCGCCAAAGTTCATATCCATGTATACCGTCGTCTGCCTCAAAATAGCTTACATTATTTAGCACAGCAAAATTAGCAAATGCATTAGCGTCATAATTTGTAGGATAACTGCCCAGCGTTGCTGTATTAATGTTTTTTGTAAGATGAAAACCGGAAGGTGCAGGTTTTATATTTATTGCACTTTGTGTTAGTACATTATTATGCGCATGAGATGAAATGTTCTGCGCAATACTGCATCCAGGTGTTGTTAGAACAAATTGTTTTGATGATGAGTCGAAAAATGTATAAGGCACTTTTATATTTTTTTTGCCATACATTTTTTCAATTGCTGCATCTCTTCCGCTTAAAGAAGGTGCAGGCAGTTTTTTACCAAAAGGTATTTGAGCGGCAGTGTTGGGTTTAGGATAAAAAGGCTTTTGTGCATTTACTGCCAGACCTGTATATAGCAGTGCTGCTGTAATAAGAAATAAAATTTTTGATTTCATAATTATGATTTTAATGTTATAAAGAATAAGTTAGTCTTACGTTATTAAATTCTTTTTGTGACTGGTTATGTATTTGTGCTATTTCTTTCCTTGAAGGAATTTCATTATTTATTTTCCTTTTCTGTTTTTGGTATACCAAACTATAATTGATTACGGCAAAACGGAAATGAAACTTTACAGTTGAGCTTTCTGATTTGACAGTTTTTACAAATTCATGAATAGAAAACGATCGATGAAATTTTGCGGCGAATGGGTGACTATTAAAATAGATAGGTAGGAATAATTGTAGTTATCAAACATGTGCAATGAAATATGAAATCGAAATATTAACCGATAAAAACCATTAATGCTGGAGCGGGATTTTTTTTATATTTAGAAGATGAAACTTTATAGATAAATCGATTTTCAGAATTGTAATCTAATTCATACTTTCTTTAATGCTTCAACATTTTAAACTAAAATGTTTTATTAGAAAAAACGCTTGCGGTTTTTCATTTTTTTTTAGCTGCTTATTTATACATACTGTGTTTTGCATTGCGCAGCAACCAACTAACCTGCGTTTTCATAAAATACCCGACGAGTTTTTACAGAGTGCAGAAATTGAAAGATTTTATGTAACAAAAGATGATTGTCTTTGGTTTGGCACCAATAAGGGCTTAGCATCCTTTGATGGAAGCGAAATGATTTACTACGGAAGTAAAGGATTAAATGGTACTCAAAATTACAGGGTAACCGATCTTGTTGAGGACAACAACGGTAATTTATGGCTTATATCTCCTGAATATGGTTTGCTATATTTCAACCGCAAGACGGGTTTGTTTAAAACAATAGATATTTCTTTAAGCAAACAAATACGATCGCCCCAAATAGAATTTGTAAAGATTTTTATAGACACACAAGGTGTATTATGGATAGGAAGCTGGTATAGAGGTTTTTTTATGTACAACCCTATGACAAATGTTTGTAAACATTATAATTTGGATACTGAAAAACCTGCTGATTGGCAAAGCAAATATGAAAACAGTGTAAGAGATATTATTCAAGATAAGCAAGCCACCAATATTTTATGGCTGGCATGTTATGGAAGTGGTATTTATTCATTCAATAAAAGAACAAAAGCATTATCAAAAAAATTTAATACAGACGATTCAAAGAACACAGTTTTTCAACCGAATACAATTACATCTCTTCAACAGATAAATGATAGTATTATCTGGTTTAGCACGTGGGGTTGGGGAATGGGCATGTATAACATGAAGACAGGCTTATATCATCCATATCAGCGTAATTCGGGATGGGAAATGAATGTTTATACAAATGGTCACATATTAGAATACATTGCTAAAAAATCTGACAGTGAGTTTTACGTTGCACCAAGAGATACCATACCTGCAATTTTTAATACCAATACAAAAAAGTTTTATTTTATAAATGATGCTGAATTAAACAAAGAGTTTCAAAAAACAACAAATGTAAAAACAAGTGAGGACGATATTGTATTTTATCAAAAAGGCGGAGGCTTATTTCTTTCATCTCCAAAATTTAATCTATTTCAACAAATTAGTATAAACAAAAAGAACACTTTATATCCGGAAATACAATGTATGTTTTGGGATGAAAAGGAACAAAGCTATTATGCAGGTGTTCAGCATAGTGAAGGCGTATATAAGTATGACAGGAATTTTAAATTGCTGAAAATAATAACGATGCCACCTTATGCAGGGAATGGCATTGCGAACTCAACTTCAATATGGAAATTGTTTCGGGACAAAGCAAATAATTTTTGGGCTCTTGGTTATATAACTTCCATATACGATTCAAGTGAAAAATGTTTTATACCTGTTGCAAAAAAATGGAAGCAGTTAAAGTTTTTAGATTCTCCAATGATTGATGTAGTGGAAGATAAGAATGGGCTACTCTATTTTTCTTCTCTTAATAATGAATTTATAATACTTAATCCCTTCACGCTGCAATGGAAAAAGCTATTGTTACCAACAGCTTATAAAACGCCACCTCTTAATTCTTACGACAATACGGTTATGTTTGATTCAAGCAGAAATTTTATTTACTTCATTAATAAAAACAACCTGTGCCAATATAATATAATAAGTAAAACATTCAGGCAATTGTATGTTTCTTCATCTTATTATATTAATCAATCAGAAGAAATTAACTGCTCGTATACGTTGGATGAGCAAGGGTTTATATGGCTAACCACACCTGACCATTATTTATGGAAAATTAATCCTGATAAATTTAGAATTATTGATACCATAAAATTCATTAATACTCACATTGATTTAAACGGGGCAAGATTTTATGGCTTTTATAAAGATTATCTTTTGCTAAGTACATTTAAAAGCCAACTGCTTTTTAATACAGAAAACTACGAATGTATTTATCTTAATCGCAAAAACGGTTTGCTGCTTAATCAAGGCAGTAAAGAAATATTTTGTAACAATAATGTTTTTTTCACTTATGCCGGTAGCGGCATAACCCAATATACAACTGTTGAAAAATTATTACAACCTGAAAAAAAAATTACTCCTTACATAAGCTTAATTCTTATAAACAATAAACCTGCAGAGCCTGATACGTTGCCGCAATTTTTAAATAAACTGCAATTAAATCATACACATAACACAATTTCTATTGAGTTTTCCGTAATCGATCAGGAATTTCCAGACCGTCTTGAGTATGCTTATCAATTAGAAAAAACTGATAAAGACTGGACGTACACTAACAGCTTAAATAATCGCATTAGTTATGCAAATCTTACACCGGGAAATTATGTATTCAAAGTAAAAGCAAGAGAATGGGGGCTTCAATGGTCAACCGAAAAAAAACTTTTGATAATTATAGCTCCACCCTTTTGGCAAACATGGTGGTTTATAAGTTTATGCGTTATTGTTATACTGCTACTGTCATTCTTATTTATACACTGGCGCATTGAAACTGTACGTAAAAAAGAACAGCTAAAAGCAAAGCATGAAAAAGATTTATTAGAACTTGAAGCCAAAGCACTTCGCTCTCAAATGAATCCGCATTTTATTTTTAATTGTCTCAATTCAATAAAAGCATTGATTCAAGAACAGGAAGACGAAAAAGCTATCACATATCTTACTACATTTTCAAAGCTCATCAGAACTATTTTTCAAAATGCAGATAAAAGAGAAATTACTTTATTCGACGAAATAGAAACATGCCGTTTATATACACAGCTTGAAAATATGCGATTTGGCAAAAAAATAAATTATCATTTTAATGTAGATCAAACAACTGATTTGAAATCTGTAATGATCCCTGCTTTAACTATTCAACCCTTTATTGAAAATGCAATTTGGCATGGAATAATGCCAAAAGAAGGTGAAGGAAGTTTAACTGTGACTGTTGAAAAAAAAGATGGAGTAATTGCCTGCATTGTGGATGATGATGGAATTGGCAGAGACATGTCAATGCAAAATAAATTTAAGAGTGAAGCATTTCATGAATCAAAAGGTGTACGTCTTACCCAAACTCGGCTCAACATTGATAATGCGTTGAATGAAAGAAAAGCAACAGTCGAAATCATTGATAAAAAAGATGAGATGGGTAAATCAGCAGGAACTACAGTTATACTTGTTTTTTTTGAAGAGTAAAGAATGAATTATAAATACAATCGAAACAGTAAGGTTATAAATCAAAAAAAACAAGTATTTGAAGAAGTATATTTTTCCTGAAAAGGACTTGTAATTTTAAAAAGTTAAGACCCTAAACGTATAGTTGAAAAATGATTAATACCATCATAATAAACGGATGAGCGGCATCGTATAGATTCACTTCGTACGCATCTTACCAAATATTGCCGGGACGTAAAAATTTCAACTGAACGTATCTCAGCAAAAGAAGGCATTTTTTTTATCATCCTAAATTTTAAAGACTATACTTTTA
>JAICKT010000021.1 GCA_025927795.1 Parafilimonas sp.
CGAAAGACCTTCTGGTGGAAATACTCGAGATCTTTATCAAAAATCCTTTCTGCAATCTTATATATCCCGTAGGAGATAAACCACGCTGAGAGTACATCGATCGTATAGTGCAAGTGGGTCAAGAGGACCACGACCGCCATCCCGATAGAGATAAAGATGAAGAGGTTACGGAGCCACTTATCCTCCCAACTCACGAGGGCCATAAGAAAAGGTAGCCCGGTATGACCGGAGAAGAAAAGATCCCCACCAAAGACAAAGTAACTCATGAAGCCAGTTGGACTTAGGTCGACTTGGGATGGGAAGGGCCCAATATGAGTGACGCTAAAAAAGATTGCCCTAATAAAAATTCATATTGCGTGCTTGTGCCCCATGTTACAGAATCATTTTGATTTTCTAACACCAAGCCACGCACTGCAGGCACTCCGGTTGTATTCGCTTCATGCATCAGCGTGTACATGTATGGCGTTAAGCGCATCTTTAATTGCAAATATTTTCTGCTGATACTTGTGTATGGCTCACCATAAATATATGGTTGCTTATCTTTCTTTGCCCATCCGCTCATTACCATAAAAACCGGCGTAAAACATTTCCATTGCAAATCGCGAACATAAGTAGAATCGCTGCCGCCAAAAATTCCATCTACATCACCCGTTGCACAATTAAATGCACTTAAGCCTGAACCAATAAGGGTTGGAATATGAAAGCGTATATATTCCCAATTTCCTTTTTGATCGCCGCTCCAAACTACGCTGTAGCGCTGCGTTCCAGCCCAGCCCATCACGCTCCACACAAAGCCGCGTGAATCAGAATTATTTTCAATACCATTGTAGGCAGCACGACAACCATCCAACGCATATTTATAACCCGGACCAACCCATGCTACATCCAGTTTGCATAAACGCGTTCCATATTTTCCAACTTCTGTCGCAATTTTTTCAACGCCGTTCTCCGTCCACAAGCCGGTATAAAATCCGCGTTTGTGTAATTCTTTTACAGTTGAATCCAATTTCACATAACCGCAACCATAACCATCATTTGGCAATATCCAACCATGCGGCATATTGTTTTCAACATATTTATCAGCCACTTTCCAAATTACATCAGGTGTTGTTTGCGGTTTTTTATCGCGGCCGGGTTTGTTATAGCAATTCGCATCGCCCAAACTTAATTGCCAGCGTGCCGGCATAAATGGGCGACCAGCAATTTGAGTGTAATCATTCAAAATATTTTTTAATGATGAATCAACAAAATAGAAACAATCAAAACGGTTTTCGTTGTGTGATAATTTCATGTTTGCTGTAAAGTCATACAATCCAATATCAAACGTGTTGCGTAAAGCGCCATAACCATTTGTGCTCATATAGAATGGTGCAGGATTCGCACGACCACCATCATCCCAACCTCCGCCTTTTTCAATTTTTATTATATGACCGCGATGAGAAAAATATCCGTTCTGCATGCCGCATCCATAAAAATATTCATCATCACCGCGACTTAAATATTGTGTTGTTTTTGAACCAAACGTTAGCGGTTGTGTTTCTTTAAAAATTAATTTGTTCTTTACATTAAATAAAGAAATAAGAATTGGATTTTTTTGAATGATGAGCTTGCATAAATCCGTTGTGAGATAAATATTTTGTGCATCATCTGTTATTGTAAGCGGAATATTTTCAAGATTATAATTGATTACAATTTCTGTGTCTGCAGGATTTGTGAATTCACCATCTGGTGCTAACCAAATGCGAAAGATATTTTGCTTATAAAAAATGATTTTAAGTTTAGTAATGCCACTTATTAATTCAACACCGTTTTTAATTTTTTGATACGAATCTAATTTTCCTAACGATGCGCTGTCTTCGCTAATCACTTCATGCAAACTATCATTCAAAATATTTTCATCACCATTTAGATGAACAGTAAACATCAATTTATGCAATGGACGATTTGCGAGATTAATGTTTGAAAATGTAACTTCTCTTTCTTCGCCGGCATTCATTGGCTTTGCAGAAGCATCAATTATTATTGGCTGTGACGCTCTGCCATCGAAGCTTGCAGCAATTTGTATTTTTTGATTGATGGTTTGCGAGCCATAATTTTTTATGCTTACCGTTAAGCTGTCATTTTTTTTAAATTGATTACCTGATTCATTTTGCGAAACCAATCTTTCAATACCAATATCTTTTTTAAATGACTCGCTTAAAGAAATGTCATCCACCATCCAATACCAGGCTTCTAATCCTTTCCAGTAAAATCGTAAAAAAACTTTTGGTTGATTGGCTGCCCATTTCGAAATATCAATTTCTTCTTTCAATGGCGTAAGCATATCTGTTGCGCTTTTTATATCATGCCGCACATCCCATTCTTTCCAATGAGTACTATCTGTGCTAACGCCAACAAATAATCCTGCAGTATCTGAAGCATGATAATTCCACCAGCGAAATGTTTGCTGAAATTTTAAGATAACAGAACTATGATTTGAACAATCAATCGGAGCTGAAACAACAAAACCATCAGGATATTTTTTATTCTTTATCCAACTGTCAACATCTTCGTCTGTAAAATATCCTGCCTGGAATTGCAAATGATAACCCCGGCTTTTTGAGGCTATTGGCGGCGCTTGTTGCTGATATTGATATGAACCGGGATAAGGTTGATTGGTTACAATCCATTGCGGATCCCAATTGCCAACTTTTGGTATATACCATCCATCCGGCAACTTACCTTTAGAAAAATCTTCGTAATAAAAGGTTTTGTTTTGTGCTGACAAAAAATTTGCAATCGTAAAAAAATATATAAGTGCTAATACATTTTTCAGTTTAATCATTATAAAGTAGGCTTTGCAGCACGAGATTTTTGTTGAACAATATTTGAAACAATATTTGAAAATTTCTTTTCACTATTTACCAGCAGTTTTAATAACTGAGTTTGATTGGCTGTCCTGTAAAGATTTTGCTCTTCATAAGTACTGCCATAATACACATCGTTATTTAAATAATCGGTTAAGAAACGCAATGCCTGCATATAAATCATAAATTTTCCTGCATAAACAAAATGGTTAAGCTCTGCTTTGCTTAATTCATTATACATCTCACTTAAATAACCTTCTGCAAGTGCGATAAAAATTTCTTCACGAATCTGAATTTTAGAAAGATCTTTTTCTTCTTCATTCACACAAGGCACACATGTTCGTATCATATCGCCCACATCACTTATAAAATAACCGGGCATTAAAGTATCAAGATCAATTACACAAATACCTTTTTCTTCATCATTAAAAAGCACATTATTAATTTTTGTATCGTGATGTGTTACACGTAGCTTAAAATTCTTTGAGGTTTTAATTTTTTCAAATTCTTCAACAATATTTTTTTGACTTTCTAAAAATTGAATCAGCTCATACGATTTTTCAATTCGTTCTTTTATGCCAGAATCTTTTGCCTGTACAAAATCTTTATATCGCAATGAGAGATTATGAAAATCCGCCAGTGTAATTTTTAAATTCTGTGCAGGAAAATTTGCCAGCAATTTTGTTAGTTCACCAAATTTTTTTGCTGCTTCAAAAGTTTGATGTGCATTTTCTGCAACATCAATAGTATGAGAATTTTTTACAAAAGGAAACATGCGGTAATAGCCATCATTTTTAATAAAAACAAGATCTTTACCGTCAAGCGTTTTTACAGGTGTTAGAAAATAATAACCCGGATAATGCACCAAAAGATAGCTTGCTATCGAATGAACATTCTCAGAAATATATTCAGGGTGTTTGAAAATACCGATGTTTATTTTTTGCAGGATATAGTTATTATTCTCATCTTCAACTTTCCACGTATCATTTATCAGACCATTTCCAAAAGGAATTACAATCGAGTTCAGGCTGCATCCGTAAGTGCTTAAAACTTCTTTAATCATGTTATGTCAAACTTAGTTTAGAAATGTTGCTAAATATTATGCAAACGTTTGTTGAAATAATCCAAACCTTTTCAATTTACATATTCTTGTTTTATAACATGATTACTTAAGCGCTTACTTTTGAAGAAATCTTTTGCATTAAAATATTATTCAAAATAAAAATACCCGTTGAATTTACAGCGATATATAACAACGTAATTGCCTAAATAATTTCATTATGATTAAGATAAAATTAAGTATCGTCTTTTTATTTTTTATAATTATAACTGCTGATGCACAACAACATAACTTCTCAGATAACTATGTTGTTCCTTCAGATACATTGGTACAACAAAAACTTGCACACTGGCAGGATATTAAGTTTGGCTTACTTATGCATTGGGGAACTTACAGTGAATGGGGTATTGTAGAAAGCTGGAGCATTTGCCCGGAAGATGAAGGCTGGACCCAACGCAAAGGACCTTATGCAGCAAATTATTTTGATTATGTAAAAGCTTACGAAAAATTAC
Organism: Parafilimonas sp.; assembly: GCA_025927795.1. Lineage (GTDB taxonomy): Bacteria > Bacteroidota > Bacteroidia > Chitinophagales > Chitinophagaceae > Parafilimonas. Next base: position 4,419 of record JAICKT010000021.1, read on the forward strand.
AAACCACATTTAATCCTGTAAAATTTAATCCGAAAAAGTGGGCAGATGCTGCAAAAGATGCAGGCATGAAATACATAGTTTTTACAACAAAGCATCACGATGGATTTTGCATGTTTGATACTAAACAAACAGATTATAAAGTAACATCTCCTAATACACCATTTTCAACCAACCCAAAAAGCAATATAACAAAAGAGGTCTTCAATGCATTTAGAAATGATGGCTTTATGATAGGCGCTTATTTTTCAAAACCAGATTGGCATTGTCCCTATTATTGGTGGCCATATTTTCCTCCAAAAGATAGAAATGTAAATTACGATCCTGCGAAATATCCCGAACGATGGAATGATTTTAAAAATTATACCTATAACCAGATAGAAGAATTGATGACGGGTTATGGACATGTTGATATCCTTTGGTTGGATGGCGGATGGGTGAGACCATTGAAGACAGTTGATACTTCAGTTGAATGGCAACGCACGATACATTACAACCAGGATATTGATATGAAAAGAATTGCAGCAATGGCAAGAAAAAATCAGCCGGGCTTATTAATTGTTGACAGAACTGTTTCAGGTGAATTTGAAAATTATGTTACGCCCGAACAAACAATTCCACACGAACCTTTGCCACATCCGTGGGAGTCTTGCATTACAATGGGAAATTCATGGAGCTATGTACCGACAGATAAATACAAATCCACTAACCAGCTTATTCATATGCTTGTAAGAATTATTTCAAGGGGCGGAAACTTGCTGCTAAATATTGGTCCATCCCCGGAAGGCGATTGGAGCGATACGGCATATTCACGTTTGCTGGAAATTGGCAAATGGATGAAAGTACATAGTGAAGCTGTATATAATACCATTCCGCTGGCGCCTTATGAAAATGATAATGTTGTTTATTTACAATCAAAGGATAAACAACAGATATATGTATATGTTCTATCAGATAATAACACCGACGAGGTAGCTTTGCCTGCAACACTTAAACTTGATAACATCACATTAAATAAAAAAAGTAAGGTTGTATTATTAGACAATCCATCAATTAAAATAAGCCAGAAAACGATTGATGATGTTTCCACATTAATTATTCCTCAAAAGAATTTAAAAAATCCGCTTAGATATGCAGCGGTTTTTAAAATAGAGCACTCTTTATAAAGAAGGGAAAACTTTTTAAAAAAATTAATAATTATTTTTTTAATTTAAAAACTCTATTAATTTCGCGTTAAATTTTAAGAAGACGTTATTGCTGTTTATGAACGTCAAAACTACTTTATATAAAAGAAAAATATTGCGAGAGTTATATTTCAATAATATATTGTCGTGTGCCGATTTAAGTTTAAAAACTAATAAAAGCATACCGTTAACTACAAAAATATTAAACGAGTTAATTGATGAAGGCTATGTTATTGAAACCGGTTTTGCGCAATCTACAGGCGGAAGAAGACCCTTAATGTTTTCCTTACAGCAGGATGTTATGTATGTGGTTTCGGTTGCCATGGATCAGTTCGTAACCCGTATTGCTTTATTAGATATGCATAACCAAAATGTAACGGAAGTTGAAAAATTTGAATTGAATTTATATCAGAATAAAAATGCTTTACATGTACTAACTGAAAAAATATATTCATTCGTTCAAAATCTTAAAATCAGTAAAGAAAAGATTGCAGGTGTTGGTATTGCTATGCCCGGTTTTGTAGATGTGAAAAAAGGTATCAATTATTCTTTACTTCCAAGCGATAATAAAAGCATACCCGATCATATCTGCAAAAAAATAGGCATGCCCGTTTTTATTGATAACGATTCCAGTTTAATTGCGCTTGCAGAATTAAGATTTGGTGCTATAGGAAACAGAAAAGAAGCTATGGTGGTAAACATTGGCTGGGGCGTTGGTCTGGGAATGATAATAGACGGCAAAATGTTTAGAGGCCATAATGGTTTTGCCGGCGAGTTTAGCCATATACCCCTTTTTACGAATGACATATTATGCAGTTGTGGTAAGAAAGGTTGTCTTGAAACAGAAACCTCGTTAATGGTAATTACAGAGAAGGCAAGAAAAGGTTTAAAGGATGGAAGGGTATCTATGCTTCAGCAATCACCAATGGATGATTTGGAACAGGCTAATGATGCTATACTTTTAGCGGCTTCTGCTGGTGATCAATTTGCCGTTGAACTTTTATCTGAAGCCGGCTATAAATTAGGAAAAGGAATAGCCATACTAATACATATTTTTAATCCCGAAACAATTATACTTAGCGGAAGAGGTGCAGCCGCAGGAAAAATATGGCAGGCACCCATACAACAATCTATTAATGAGCATTGCATTCCAAGAATAGCGGCAAACACAACTATAGAGCTATCAACTTTAGGTCACCAGGCTGAATTAATTGGAGCAGCGGCGCTTGTAATGGAAAACTTTGAAAAGGAAATAGTGAAGAGCTACTCAGTTAAACTCGCAACATCATTAAATAATTAATCAGGTAATTTTTATATCTCAGATTTTATTAATCACTAAACGATAATGAAACAATTTTAAAGCTTCTATTAAATTAAACAACTATTATGAAAAAAAACATCCGCTTACTGCTAATAGTATTGGTAAGCATGTGGAGCACACTTGCATTCTCGCAAGGCAAAAAAGTTACCGGCGTTGTTGCTGATAGTGCCGGGAGCCCTCTTCCAGGAGTTACTATAAAAGTAAAAGGAACGAAGATATCGGCACTTTCTAATGCACAGGGAAACTTTAGTATTCCGATGCCATCGGAAAATGGCACACTTGAATTTTCAAGTATCGGCTATTCAAATAAAGAAATTCCCGCTACTGCCGGTGGCAATATTACGGTAACATTAAGTGCAAATATTGGGCAGTTGAATGAAGTTGTTGTTACAGGCTTTGGAACAAGAACAAATACAAGAAAATTGTCTTACTCTGTTACAGAAGTAAAAGGTTCTGAACTCGTAAAAGCAAACAACTCAAATTTTGTGGACGCTTTGCAAGGTAAGGTTGCCGGGGTTTATATTGCACAAGGCGCCGGTGGTCCTTCATCAAGTGCAAAGATTCGCATTCGTGGTAATTCAAGATTAGACCCCAATACACAGCCTTTGGTAGTAATTGATGGTATACTAATAGAACCGGGAACAACAGGCGCAGATTCCTGGGGTGCAAACAGGGATTTTGGAAATATTATTAAAGATTTAAATCCGGATGATTATGAAAGTGTAACTGTTTTAAAAGGTTCTGCAGCCTCAGCTTTATATGGCTCAAAAGCATTAAACGGCGTTTTACTAATAACAACAAAAAAAGGTGTTGCCAGAAAGGGGCTCGGCGTTTCAGTTACACATAGTGAATCTTATGATGATGCTTATAAATTACCTGATTTACAAAACGAATATGGAGGTGGTACATCTACCACATTTGCAACAGATGCACAGGGTAACAGAATAGTAGATCAAAGTGCTTCTGCATTGGTTACTCCTGATGCAGCATTTTCGTATGGACCAAAGTTTGATGGTAAACCCGTTAAAGATTTAGACGGGAAAACTCGTCCCTGGGTAGCTAACAATCCCCTGGATTTCTTTCAAACAGGTAAATACATAAACACTAATGTTGCGGTTGAAGGCGGAACTGATAAAAGCACTTTTCGTTTTTCTTATTCAAATCTTTACAATAACAGCGTAGTACCAAATAATAATTTAAAACGAAACAGTTTTGATTTAAGAGTAACACAAAAAGTTTCAAAGAACATAACTTTGGATGCAAGCATAAATTATACAAACAATAAAATTTTTAACCCAATACCTCAAGGTGGTAATTACAGCCCATTGTTTGCTTTCACTTACTACATGCCCCGTAATGCGCCTATTGACGATTACTTAAACAATTATACAGATCCTGTTAATGGCGGAAGAAAGAAACTTGACTTTGGTGAAGGAAATGACCCTTATTTACTGGGATACACCTTTTGGAATTATTTTGAAATAAATACCCTGCGTAATGAAAATAACCTGTTAGCTAATTTGGACATTCATGCTAATATTACACCTTGGTTAAATCTTTTAGTAAGATCAAACATAAATAACTATAATGATCATACTGAAATAAAAACTTTAGGCACAGGTCCAAACTTCACTGGGGGATCTTATGAATTGGACCAGAATAATTACAAAAATATAAGACTGCAAACTTTGCTAAACTTAACAAAAAGCATAGGCAAAGATTTCGATTTAAATGCAAGCATCGGCGGAGAAGTATATAGAAACCTTGGTGGAAATTATACACAGGCATTTACAAACGGCGGATTAAATATTCCGGGCATTTTTACAATAGCCAATTCTATTAATTCTGCAAGCGTTTATGTAAATGATCCAAATCACGGCGCTCCTGTAACTATCCGCTCCAAAATTTTAAGTGCGGCTTATACTTATGGAGATCTAACATGGAAAAATATGCTTACATTAAACTTTAGTTTACGTAATGACTGGTCTTCTGCATTAACTTATGCAAATGGTACGGGAGACTATTCTTATATATATCCAAGTGTAGGATTAGCCTGGTCTTTTACTGAATTGCCTTATTTCAAAAACGCCAATTCTATTCTTTCTTATGGCAAGTTAAGAGCAAGCGTAGGTTGGACCGGTTATGATGCGACCGCATGGATAACTAATCAAACAGGCAATTATGGCTTAACAGGAACGTTTAATAACGGAGGCAACAGTAATCAACAGATATATACCTTTAACGGGAGCACCTTGCCTAATTTTACCCTAAAAAATGAGCTAACCCGAGAATTAGAATTTGGTGGCAATTTGCAATTCTTCAATAACAGATTAGGTATTGACATAGCTTATTATAAAAAGAATACATTTAATCAAATACTGAACTTGCCTGCACCTGTAGAAAGTGGTGTAAGTTCACGCCTTATAAACGCAGGCAACATTCAAAACCAGGGCTTTGAAATTCTTTTAACTGCAACACCTGTTAAAACAAGGGATTTTTCATGGAATGCAACTGTTAATTATACAAGAAACAGGAATAAAATTGTTTCCTTAGCTCCTGGTGTTAATGCTTATACATTAGAACTTGCATTCGGCGCAGATGTAGTAGCAGAAGCAATTCCCGGATCAGTTTATGGCACAGTAGTTACAGGCTCTGCATTTGCAACATACCAGGCTAAAGATGCAAATGGTAATCCCGTGGCAAATCCAAACAATGGCATGCGCGTTATAGGTACGCCTGATAATGCTGCATACATAGCTGGTGCAGGTGCTTATTATACTTACTTAAGATCATCCAAATACGATGGCTCTAATAAAACTTTAGGTAATATAATGGAAAATTATCTTGCAGGTACAACGCAGGAGTTTAATTACAAGAGTTTTAATTTAAGTTTCCAGTTAGATGCAAAAATTGGCGGGTTAATGGCTTCTGCTACTGATCAGTATGGAGGACAATCCGGAGCATTTACTTATTCATTATTTGGAAGAGATGCTGCACATGGCGGTGTTACCTATACGGATGCAAGTGGTAAGCAGCACGATGATGGAATAATTCCTCAAGGCGTGCTTAATGATGATGTAAATGTAACTGTGGGTGGTCAAACCATTAATCTTGGCGGCGTTACTTATGCAGATGCAGTTACCAAAGGATATCTTAAACCTATTCCTGCGTATGCTTATTATTACAATTTAACAACCTGGGCAAGTGGTATCAGGGCATATTCAATTTTTGAAAATTCCTGGGTTGCTGTACGACAGGTTTCAGTAGGTTATAGTTTACCACAAAGTATTACAAAAAAGATAAATGTAAACAGCTTACGCATTTCATTAATCGGAAGAAATCTTGGTTACCTGTATAAAACTGCCAAAGACGGTATTAATCCTGAAGGCACCTATAATAACAATGCTTCCGGTTTTGCTGAATACGGAGGTTTGCCTTATATCAGGAGTTTAGGTTTTTCAATTAATGCCGCTTTTTAAACAAACTCAAAAATTAAAGAGATGAAACTAAATAAAATAATACTTCCTATTTTAATTTGTTCTGTTTGGATCACTTCCTGCAAAAAACAAACTTTTGTAGATGCGAATATTGATCCTAATGTGTTATACGGAGTTGATCCGGGAGACCAGTTTTTGGCTGCTGCTGCCGGCAGCCAGGATGACTTTGAATATTATTATGATGTATATCGTGATTTAAATGAGTGGATGCAATACACTACAAGCAGCCAGGGTAACGGTTTTAATTTTACCGGCGTAGGCAACAATTTTGATTACAGGTATGGCAAAGTATTTTACAGTAGAGTTGGACCCGATTTGTCTGATATTCCTGTTCTGGTTTCAAAAATGACACCTGAAGAGCAAGCTGCAAGAGTTTATGAAATGAGTATTGCTTCCATTTTCAAAGCCTACTATGCTTTTTATGTAAGCGATATTAACGGAAGCATTCCATATACACAAGCTTTCCAGGCAAGATATGGCGGCACTTTAACGCCTGTTTATAATCCGCAGCAGGAGTTGTTTGATACACTTGATTTGCAAATAAAGAACGCAGTTAAAACTTTGGAAACATCACAAAGTACAGAACAAGTACTTTTTGGTTCGAAGGATCCTTTTTTTGGTTCTTCATCAGATGAAGCAGGTGAATGGGCTAAAGTCGGCAACGCATTGAGATTAAAAATTGCTATGCGATTGATGAAGCAGGAACCTGATAAATTAAAGACAATTGCGAATGATGTTATATCTGATGCAAACCAAATGTCTTCTGTTGATGACACCTGGGTACTGCTTGTAGGGTCATCTTATGCTGATGCAAATGGTAATTATAATCCGACTGGTTATGTTGCTGCAAAGCCGGTACTTGATTTTTTTAAAGCCCACGCTGATCCGCGCTTGAGAATATATTACCTTCCAAATAAAGACGGAGAATATGTAGGAAGCTTTACAAACCCTGATGTATCTCATCTTCCTGCCAATGCAGCTTTATATTCTGTGGCAGATACTTTATCACCCATTCAACACAGATTATTTACACCTAATTATGATGAAGGCGATGGGCCTGGTGATGGAGTTGGTTTTTTCCCGTTTCTTACTTATGCAGAATATTGTTTTATACGAGCTGAGTTAGGCGCAAGAAATATAACTTCTGATGATGCAGCAACATGGTACACGAAAGGAGTTACTGCTTCTATTACTTTTTATGATCAGCGTGCCGCTGCGGCAAAAGTTCCAAATTATTCTGCTGTTACACAAACAGAAATTGATGATTACCTCGCTTCACCCGGTGTTGCGTTTGATGAATCTAAAGCTATAGACCAGATCGATTGCCAAGCATATCTTGATTTTTATCGTCAGCCAAGTGAAGCATGGGCATGGTGGAAAAGAACCGGTTATCCAAATACAACATCAGTGGTTGCATGGGAACCGTTAACTTCAAATGGAGCACCATTAGTGTTGCCAAGACGTGCACCATTAACTCCGCTTCCAGTAACAGATGCCAATTACGCTAATCAGCAGGCGGCATTTTCAGATATGCAGAAAGACCCGGATTTTGGTTCGCCCCAGGATCCAAATGGTCGCGTGTGGTGGGATAAGAAATAGAATTTTTTGTCTTAAATACAAGTAAACTCCCTGTTATTTTTATCTGGGGAGTTTTTTACTTTTAAGCTCGCCTGTAAAACAAAAATATAATCAGAGAAAGAATATGAGTTCAATATGTGAAATAGAAAAAATAAATTTCATTCAGTTTCCTAAATTTATTTTGGTTTGGATTGTTTTGTTTTTCAATAATGCTAATGCACAAAACAATAACGATTCTGTTTTCAGCTCAATTGCAATTTCAAAAATTCAATTACAAAGCATTCATACAAATGAAAAGTTTTTTTTGAATGATAACCAAAACACGAAGCCTTTTACTTTGTTTGTTTTTTTGTCTCCTGAATGTCCTTTGTGTCAAAATTATTCAGGTGTATTGAACGATTTATATAAACAATATAACAACCATATAAAAATGTATGGTATCATTCCGGGCAAAGCATATTCAAATGAAGAAATTAAAAAATTCAAACAAGAATATGATATAGAGTTTCCATTGCTTATAGATTATAACAAAAAACTTACTTCTTATTTGCACGCCGTTGTTACGCCACAAGTAATATTGCTTAACGATAAATATCAGTTATTATATAAAGGAGCGATTGATAACTGGGCAGTATCACTTGGCAAACAAAGAGTAAAAACAACACAAAATTTTTTGCATAATGCGCTGCAGCAATCCTTATCAAATGAAACCGTATTAGTAAAAAGAACAAAAGCAGTAGGTTGCAGAATAAATGATTATTGATATGAGGATAATGTTGAGTTTATTTTTTCTTGTTACAGTTCAATGTTTATACGCGCAGCAAATAACTTATTATAAAGATATTGAACCCATCATTCACACAAATTGTGCTCCTTGTCATCGTCCCGATAAAGCTGCTCCCTTTTCTTTATTAACTTATGAAGATGTTTCTAAACGCGTTTCTTTTATAAAAGATGTAGTGCAATCCCGGTTTATGCCGCCATGGAAAGCCGACAATAAATATGTGCATTTTGTTAATGACCGTTCTCTTTCGCAAAAAGATATTGACCTTATTGTAAAGTGGATTGATAACAAAGCACCCGAAGGGAAAAAGCCTGCAAACGATACGTTTGAAAATGCCAATCTTCTCAATACATCATACAATAGAAAACCTGATCTCGTTCTTAAAATGAAAGATTCATTTTTAGTAAAAGGAGACCGTTTAGAGCGATTTATTGTTTTTAAAATACCATTCGAATTAAAAGATTCTGCAAACGTAGAGGCAATAGAATTTTTCAGTAATAATGAAAAACTGGTACATCATGCAAACTATGAAGTGCATACTGTTTTAGATTCTTCTGTTGATATTTATAACACTGCCGATTTAATAAATCTTACAGAAGATGATCGCTCAAAGTTTGCACAATATGAACCTTACCGTAAAACCATTACCTATTATGGCGGATGGATTCCGGGTTCGAGCTATGAAACTTTTCCAAAAGATTTCGGCTGGGTAATGCCAAAGCGTGGCGTTATTTTATTAACCGTGCATTATGCACCTCAATCAAAAGATGCAGAAAGTATATGCGGCGTAAATTTATTTTTTAAAAACACACCAATAAAACGAACTGTAAAAATTATAAGTATTGGTTCCGGTGGCATTGGCGAACATGAAATTTCGCCGTCACCTTTTTATATACCAGCCAATAAAATAAAAACATTCACACTTGATGTTACAAATCCCGGCGAAGATTTTTCTATCATGGATGTTTGGCCGCACATGCATTACATCGGCAAAGAATTTACCGCTTATCTCACTACATTAAATGGTGATACAATTCATCTCGTGCATATTCCTAACTGGGACTTTCGGTGGCAGGAAATTTATCGCTTTCAGCATTTAATAAGAGTGCCAAAAGGTTCTACGCTGCACATCATCGGCACTTATGATAATACTGCTGATAATCCAATGAACCCGTTTAATCCTCCGCAAACAATCTGGTCTTTTGGCGATATGCGCTCAACAGATGAAATGATGACTTTAATGATGGTATTTCTTCCTTATGAAAAAGGAGATGAAAATATTGTTTTACAAAAATGATCTGGCTGCCATGAAACCAAATTATTTTAAATCACACAGTTTGCTAATTGATTTGATTTTATTCTTTCTGACTTTTGGATTAGGCTCAATGTTTGGCCGGATAATTTTGGGCGCAATAACAAAAGAATTAGTCATAGAATCATTATCATTAGCGGTGCTTTTAGAAATTATATTCCGCTTTGGCTTCAAGAAAAGAAAGTCCGTTGATTAACTATGATGAAATTTCAATTAATAATATTATTCTACTTTATTTTTTTTAACTTATATGCACAAAAAGAAAATAATCCTTTGTTTTCTTTGCTTAATTCTAAACAAACCGGAATTAATTTCACTAACAATATTTATGAAGATGATTCGCTGAATGTTTTACGCTACGAATATTTATACAATGGCGCAGGTGTTGGTATTGGTGATTTTAATAATGATGGTTTAGTTGATATATTTTTTTCATCCAACACATCAACCAATAAATTATTTTTAAACAAAGGCAATTTTAAATTTGATGATGTTACAAAACAGGCAAATGTTTCAGGCAATGGTACATGGAGTACAGGTGTAAGTGTTGCAGATGTAAATGGCGATGGCTTAATGGATATTTATGTTTGTCATTCAGGAAAATTTAACGACCCCCAAAAATTATCCAATGAATTATTTATAAATCAGGGTTTACAAAATGGCATTCCTGTTTTTAAAGAAATGGCAAAAGAATATGCACTTGATGCGCCGGGAACACAAAGCACGCAGGCTGCTTTTTTTGATTATGATAATGATGGCGACCTTGATATGTTTTTATTAAATCATTCTAATAACAGTTACAACCCTTTTTTAAATACAAGTAAACAAAGGGCCACACCAAATTTTAATTACGGCAACAGGTTATTTAGAAATGATAAAGATGCATCAGGCAAAATTCATTTCACTGATGTTACATTACAATCAGGAATTATAAATAATGCTTTGAACTTTGGATTAAGCGTTACCATAAGCGATATAAATAAAGATGGTTGGCCGGATATTTATACAACAAGCGATTACACTGAAAAAGATTGTTATTACGTCAATAACCATGATGGAACTTTTACTCAATCTTTAGAAAAATCCTTTGCGCATGTGTCAAAGTATTCAATGGGCGCAGATATTGCCGATTATAATAATGATGATCGCTCCGATGTGCTTACATTGGATATGTTGCCGGAAGATAATCATCGGCAAAAACTATTAAAAGGTCCTGACGATTATGATCAATATCATTTATTAGTTGACAGTGGCTTTTATTATCAGCAAATGCGCAATATGCTGCAGTTAAACGAAGGAGAAGATGAAAATAAAAATGTGCGCTTTAGTGAAATCGGGCAATTAGCCGGCGTTTCAAATACAGACTGGAGTTGGAGTGGACTGTTTGCTGATTTTGATAATGACGGTTGGAAAGATCTTTTTATAAGCAATGGTTATTTGCGCGATTATACAAATATGGATTTTTTAAAGTTTTCCATTGCAGATGCAAAGATTGCTGCGGCAAAACAAGGCAATCAAAATTTTCAAACGTACGATCTGGTGCAGCAAATGCCTTCTACTAAATTAAGCAATTATATTTTCCAGAATAATCATGATCTAACTTTTACAAACAAAACAACTGATTGGGGTTTGTATAAGCCAACAATTTCCAACGCTGCTGCGTATGCAGATTTTGATAATGATGGAGCAATGGATTTGGTTGTTTGTAATAATAATGAACCTGCACTTGTTTATTATAACAATGCAAACGAAATATTCCATCACCATTACATAAAATTGCGCTTAACCGGTGAAGGAATGAACACAAAAGCGTACGGAGCAAAAATTGAGATCATCACACCAGACAGTATAACGCAATACCAGGAATTATATCCCGTTCGTGGTTATCAGTCAACTGTTAGCCAGGATATTTTATTTGGCATATCAAACAACACAATCGTTCAGCAAATAAAAATTATATGGCCTGATAATAAAGAAACAATTCTTAAAAATATAAATGCTGATCAAATAATAGACATAAAAGAAACAGATGCCAAAAATGTTAATGAGCCAATAAACAATTCAACAAGATTATTTACAGATGTAACTAATAAAACAGGTTTAAATTTCACACATAAAGAAAATGATTTTATTGATTTTAAAGCAGAGCCGTTACTGCCATATCAGTTATCAAAACAAGGTCCTGCACTTGCAAAAGCAGATGTAAATAATGATGGATTGGAAGATATTTTTTTTGGAGGAGCAATTGGCCAATCTGGTGTTTTATATCTTCAAACAAAAGATGGAAAATTTATTTCATCAACATCTCAGCCCTGGCAAACAGATTCCTCATGTGAAGATGTAAATGCTGTTTTTTTTGATGCAAACAAAGATGGATTCATGGATTTGTATGTTGTAAGCGGCGGTAATGAATATGATGATGGCTCGCCGGAATACGAAGATCGCTTATACATAAATGATGGTAAGGGAAATTTTGTAAAAGCATCAAACGCTTTGCCAGCAATGCTTTCAAGCAAATGTGCAGTTGCGGTTGGTGATTTTGATAATGATGGTTATGAAGATTTATTTGTTGGCGGAAGAGGAATTCCGGGTTCGTTTCCGCTTGCTTCAAAAAGTTATTTACTGCATAACGATTCAAAAAATGGTGCTATACATTTTACAGATATTACCGATTCTGTTTGTGCTGCACTGCGTTTGCCGGGCATGGTTACAGCAGCTTGCTGGGCTGATATAAATAACGATCATTATCCTGAATTAATAATTGCCGGCGATTGGATGCCGCTGATGCTGTTTAATAATAACAAAGGAAATTTAGAAGATGTTTCAGCAAGAGCTGGTCTGAAAAATACAAACGGAATGTGGGCTTCCATTACACCTGCAGATGTTGATGGCGATGGAAAAATTGATTTTATAGTTGGCAATTGCGGATATAACAATCAATTTAAAGCATCTGTAAAAGAACCGATGACTATGTACGCTGCAGATTTTGATAACGATGGTTTAATTGACCCGATTGTTTGTTATTACATTGATGGGAAAAGTTATCCGATGGCTTCAAAAGATGAACTGCTCGATGAAATTCCTTCGCTCAAAAAAAAGTATGTAAAGTATAATGATTATGCAGATGCAACTATTGATGATATCTTTTCAAAAGAACAAGTAAGCAATGCAAAAATTTATACATGCGATCAACTTGCATCAGGTATTTTATTTAATAACGGAAATAATAATTTTACTTTTCAGCCTTTACCATTACAAGCGCAGTTTTCAAAAGTTTATGGTGCGGTTGCAGATGATTTTGATAACGATGGACAAAAAGATATTTTAATAGCAGGTAACTTTTTTTCATATAAAACACAATTAGGTAAAAATGATGCAAGCCTGGGTTTATTGCTGAAAGGAACCGGCAATAGAACATTTAAAGCAATTGATCCTGCAGAAAGCGGTTGTTACATTGATGGCGATGTTAGAGCGATGACTGAAATAAAAACTGCTGCAGAAAAATTATTTATTATAGGAAAGAATAATGATAAGATACAGGTTTTAAAGCTGAATGGAAAATAAAAAAAATAATTCCATTTTCTATTCATTACATCAACGCATTTTTATTCGCTCAATTAAATAATTCGAAATAAATGGACAAACACAAGAACTTGAAGTGGTAACTGGGCGTTGCAAAAAATTCATTTTCAATAAATGCAATTCATTTTATTAATTGATAAAAACGGTTTAATAAATCATGACAAGAAAATCTTTTCTGAATAACATCACTATATTAACAGCGGGCACAACTTTTTTCAATTCAAAAATTTTTGCTTCAGCTACTAATGATTTTACAAACAAAAGACCATTGCCTGCTGACAGAAAATTTACAAGTGAAGCAATTGAAAATGTTATTCTACAAATAAAAAAAACTATTCCTGATAAACAATTAGGCTGGTTGTTTGAAAATTGTTTTCCCAACACACTTGATACAACAGTTGATTTTGAAATTATAAATAGCAAGCCTGACACTTATGTAATAACCGGCGATATTGATGCGATGTGGTTGCGTGATAGTACGGCGCAGGTTTGGCCTTATCTGCCATTTATAAAAGAAGATAAAAAATTGCAGGAGTTGATTAAAGGTGTAATCAACCGGCAAACAAAATGCATTCTGCTCGACCCCTATGCAAACGCTTTTTATAAAGACCCAAATAAAATAAGCGAATGGAAAAATGATTTGACTGATATGAAGCCCGGAATACATGAGCGCAAATGGGAAATTGATAGCTTATGTTATCCCATAAGGCTTGCGAATAAATACTGGCAATTAACAGGTGATGCATCTTGTTTCGATAATGCCTGGCTTGAGGCAATGCGCAAAGTGTTGCAAACATTTACCGAACAACAAAGAAAAAATGGCGAAGGACCTTACACATTTCAACGCACAACAAGCTGGGCAACTGATGGTGTGCCGCTGAGTGGTTATGGTTATCCTGTAAAACCTGTTGGCTTAATTTGTTCTATGTTTCGTCCGAGCGATGATGCAACAATTTTTCCTTTTCTTATTCCATCCAATTTTTTTGCTGCTGCTTCTATACAACAATTGTATGCAATGCTGCAAAGTATGCATGCCGATTTGAAACCATTTGAGCTGTATAAAAATTTATATTCAGGTGTAAGCGATGCGCTGAAAAAATATGCTTATGTGCGACATGAAGTTTACGGAAAAATTATTGCGTATGAAATAAATGGTTTTGGCAGTTTTAATTTAATGGATGATGCAAATATTCCATCATTATTATCATTGCCCTATTTGGTTGGAGATAAAATTGCGCAAACAGCAGAGTATATTAACACGCGCAAACTATTGCTTTCAACAGATAATCCTTTTTTCTTTACAGGCAGCGCCGGCGAAGGAAATGGTGGCCCGCATACAGGCATGAATTATATATGGCCGATGAGTATTACCATGCGTGCTTTAACAAGTAATGATGATAATGAAATTAATCATTGCCTGCAAATGTTGGTTCAGTCAAATGCAGGTACAGGTTTTATGCATGAATCGTTTTATAAAGATGATGCATCAAAATTTACACGCAAATGGTTTGCGTGGGCGAATACTTTATTTGGTGAATTAATAGTGCATCTTTCCGAAACAAAACCTGCTTTGTTGAAATCATTTAAATCAGCATAAAAAGTGCAGAAGAAAGTATCCAAATTATCAAGTATTAGAATCACGTGAGTTAATGATAAGGAATCTGATTTTTCATTAGCGATATACACCTTTCGATTGCGCATTTGAAGTTGAGACGTCACCCAATTTATTCCGAACGCACATAAAAAGTTATTTCTGTTTTATTAAACGCATTACTTCTCCCCCGCCGCCGGCAACATTTATATTAATTACATCTTTGTTGGTAACAGTTCTCGTTTGTTTATTTAAATGATTTGCATCAACATTTACATCATTCGCATCTGTATAAATTTCTGCAGTATAATTTCCATCGCTTAAAAAATTCAATGGAATAGAAAGTTGTCTTGGTTCATGATCGGTTATTGTTCCAACATACCAATCATTATTACTTCTTCTCGCAATGGTTATATATTTAAATGCCTCTGTTTGATCGAGCACTTTTGTTTCATCCCATGTTGTTGGAATTTCTTTTATGAATTCGAATCCGGGTTGTCCTTCATACGCCGCAGGATAATCGCAAATCATCTGCAAATAATTTTCAAGCACCACATACATCGCAAGCATGTGGCAACGTGTGCCTAATACCAATGGTCTTGTGTATTGTTGATGATACTGTTGTTGCGTTACTGCCCTGAAACCGCCGAGATGATAATCTGTACTACCTGCAAGCATGCGCGTAAACGGCATATTTATATCATGATCTGGCGACAAACCATGATCATCCCATTTATCAGTTTCATAATTTAGTGTGCCTTCTCTTGTATATTCATTCGGATATGTTCTGTTTAAACCTGTTGGTTTATATGCACCGTGAAATTGTATATGCAAATGATGTGCTGCTGCCTTCTGCAAAATTTCTGTTTGCATGTTCACCATTTGCTGATCATCGCGATCCATAAAATCAACCATCATTCCTTTCAATCCCCATTTTTCAAATACATCAAAAGCCGTGTCAAGCTTTGGATACAATGCATAAAAATGAACCCACACACGAACGCCCACACCTTTTGTTGCAGCGTAATCACAAATTTGTTTCATATCAAGACCGGGAACAGGTTTCGTAACATCTGCATGTGGACCTGGTTGAAATCCTACACCATCATCTGTGTACCATTGATGCAATCCATATTCCACCACAGAATGATAATCTATATTATTGCGTGCACAAAAATCAATGTAGTATTGATTCGTTACAAAATTATTTCCCGGCGCATTTAATGAATCGGGCGTTACATTTCCATTCCACCAGGGAAAAGTGCATTTGCCTGGATGAATCCAGCTTACATCTTTTATAGCACAAGGCGCATTTAAATCTGTGATGATATTGCTTTCTATTAATGAACCAATTCTGTTACTGATTAACAATACACGCCATGGTGTTGAATGCGGAATGTTGGCTTTTACTTTTATGCTCCCATCCCCTAAAGGGGCGGGAAGCGGTGAAAGTTTACTTGTTAAAACACAATTATGTTTTGAAAGATACATGCCTGCATAATCAAGCAAGGCGGCTTCTGTTATTGCAACATAAATATGATTTGGAAATTCAAATGTTGCAGGCATATCAAGCAAGGTATCTGCAGTAAGATTATTCAATACAACAGTTGTGTAAAATCCTTCATGTGATGTTGTATAATTTTCCCGCAACAACGCATGCACAGTTGGATTATTTACAAAATTGAATGTTGTGTTCTCATCAGTTAAAACAAAATCATTCCATCCATTTTGTTGCGGGAAATAATATTTAAAAGCAACGCCACCTGCAAAAGCTCTTACAACTAAATTTATTTTTCTTTGATTGCCTGTAGTTTGTTGCAGAGGAATTGTTACTTCATTATATGCATCATGCACATGTTTTGTTTTGCCAACAATAAGATCATAATCTTCAACTGAATCATTATAAATAGCTCTCTTCATGCGAAGGTCGTTTTCAAAACTTCCGTCAGAAAAATCAAGACTTAATTTACTGTTAGTAATAATTTTAGTCTTCTTATACGTAACATTATAAAAAGCATTTCCCTTTAATAAATAAAAACTGAAAACAATATCTCCGTCTGGTGATACTATTGTGATTTTTTTTTGAGCAAAAACGCTAACCGTGAAAATCAAACAGCAAAAACAAAAAAGCTTTTTCATACCAAAGCAATTCCTGTGAAGATAATTATCAATATAATTATAAAGGAATAGTTTTTGTTTTTATAAGTGATATGAAATACCTGCTCATAATTTTTATTTCTATTCTTTTTATTTCATGCATTCAGGTAAAAAGAAAAGTTGATGAGAAAAAAATAAACGCCGATACAACATCCGTTATTCGCGATATATCGTCATCTCAAATAAATACAGGAAATACTCCGCCGGCAGAACTGGTAAAATATGCAGAAACATTAATTGGCATTCCTTATTTATATGGCTCAACAGATCCGCAGCAAGGTTTTGATTGCTCAGGTTTTATTACGTATGTGTTTAATCATTTTAATATAAGCGTACCACGTTCTTCAATAGAGTTTACAAATTTTGCAAAGAAAATTCCGCTTGAGAAATCAAAACCCGGCGATTTAATTTTATTTACAGGCACAGACAGCACTGAACGCAGCGTTGGTCACATGGGAATTATTATTTCCAATGATTCCATTCAAACATTATTTATTCATTCAACATCGGGTAAAGCAAATGGTGTAACAATAACGCCGCTGAATGATTACTATAAAGGAAGATTTGTAAAAGTGATCAGAGTTTTTTCTCAGAATGATAGTTGATATAATTTTTATAAAGCTATACATAACGCAAGTATCAAGCTTCAGCACGTTTGTTCTTCACTGAAGACTCCGCTAAGATAGAAGTTGTTTTAAATATTGCTTTGTCTTGCCTAATGGATAGTAAGTATTAATTAAGTACACAAAAATGTTTTTATTTCCAGGCTCTGATAAATCGTAATAGTCTGAAACCTTTTCTTTTTTATCAAGAATTGTTTTCATTGTAAATTCCTTTACTACACCAAGAGAAGAGTTAATAATTCTTGTTTCTAAACTTCTAACTTCTTCATAAGTAACATATGCAAGAGGTCTTTTAAAGTCTCTATTTGATTTATACCATGTCTTAAAATTAGCCCAGTTGTTATCTTTAATGTGAAGCCCGTGCAATTCTTTTGTCATAGGCACACTTGTTATAAAAAAATCATCGGTCTGAAAAAAAAACTTCCAAGCATATATCCCTCTTGTCCCAGGAAATTTAAATAGGCGGATCGGTCCTAATGCAAGCCCTGTTTGTCTTATTTCGGAAAGTTTATAGCTTGCTTTTTCTTCCTTATCATTTTTGTTATAGACATATACAAGTCGTCCATCAAACATTGACAATTCATCCGTAAAGTCATAAACTTCGGCAAAACCAAATCCTAAATTATGTTCTAACTTAAATCGATAAATTTTCCCTGAATTTGCTGTAATCATAGCGTGTATCAAAAATGGTGGCTAAATCAACTATTACCGCAACTTACAAGTTTTTATCGCGACAATGCAGCTATCATTTATTGATTGCTGCATTTAAATCAACTCAACTCAATCACCGTTATTTCAGGCAATATGCCAACTCTGCCGGGATAACCAATAAAACCATAACCACGGTTCACATACAAAATTTGTTTGCCTGTTTTATATAA
>JAICKT010000620.1 GCA_025927795.1 Parafilimonas sp.
TAAAAATTTGCTTTGCTTAAACTTCATCAGGCGTTCTAACACTTTACTTTTTTGCTCAAAATATTGTTGTGTTTCTTTAGGCTCGTAATGATCGGCAGGATCGTACAACATAGCAGTACACATACAATTCTTACGCTCCTTGCTCATTAATATATCATAGTTCACACAGCTTTTACAACCTGCCCAAAAAGTTTCGTCTTGTGTAAGTTCAGAATAAGTTACCGGTTCATAACCTAAATCACTATTAATTTTCATTACCGCAAGCCCGGTTGTTAATCCAAATATTTTTGCATCAGGATATTTCTTTCTTGACAGTTCAAATATCTTTTGCTTTATCTGCTTTGCCACACCTGTTTTTCTAAATGCGGGCGCAACAATTAATCCACTGTTGGCAACAAATTTTCCGTGGCTCCATTCTTCAATATAACAAAAGCCTACCCATTCATTGTTTGCAGTTAAAGCAATTACTGCTTTTCCTTCAACCATTTTTTCGATGATATATTGAGGACTGCGCTTGGCAATACCGGTGCCACGGGCTTTGGCAGATTCCTCCATTTCTTTTACAATCGTTTCGGCGAAATCAGAATCGACACTATTGGCTATACGTACTATAATATTTTGTTCCACTTTGTTTGTTTGATGATATTAGAAATTGGATAGTGTAACACGATTTGTGCTACAGTTTGCATGAGTATGCATTTTTGAGAAGATTAAATTCTCGGTCGTCGTGCCGGTCGGAAACAAAATGGATTGGGCAAGTTAACAACACTCATTAATGTGTAATGAGAAACATGTAGATTATGTGTTGTGTTCTGTTTCAATTTCAGTTCAAGATAAATTGTGAACCAATAATTTTTTTAAAGATGTAAAATTAATGATGTTTAAAATATAAGGCGTTAAAATTTTTTTTGATAATACAAACAACTGTTCGTGTTTACCAATTTTTATAAGTTGAGAGTAGTATGCTTTTTAAAAAGAATAAATTTTTTTCTATTTTGATCGACGGATGTTGCTTTATTATTTCATGCTTTCTAATTCTTTTTGCATTCTAAACATTTCATCACGCAATTTTGCTGCTTCTATAAAATCCAGATTTCTTGCAGCTTTTTCCATTTCTTTTTTTATTCTGCTAATTGCCTTTTCCATCTGCGGAATAGTTTTATAAACTGCTCCATCTTCGGCTGCAATGGTCGGAACAAGATCTTCGTCACCTTGAATTGCATATGGATTTTTTGGATCAAATCCTTTTATATCAAGCACAGATGTTTGTGCGAATACATTCTCTTTTGTTTTCTTAATTGTTCTTGGTGTAATGCTGTGTTTAATATTATAAGCAACTTGTTTTTCTCTCCTGCGATTGGTTTCATCAATTGTTTTCTGCATGCTTTCCGTCATCTTATCAGCATAAAAAATTACAAGACCATCCGCATTGCGGGCAGCACGACCGGCTGTTTGCGTAAGCGATCTCTCATTCCTTAAAAAGCCTTCTTTATCTGCATCAAGAATTGCAACCAGTGAAACTTCAGGTAAGTCCAACCCTTCACGCAATAAATTCACACCAACCAAAACATCAATTTCACCTAATCTAAGTTGTCTCAAAATTTCTATACGTTCCAATGTATCAACATCGCTGTGTATGTATTTTGATTTTATACTGATGCGCTGTAAGTATTTATCCATTTCTTCAGCCATGCGCTTTGTAAGTGTTGTAACCAAAACGCGATCACCTTTTGTAACACGTTTATCAATCTCATCTAACAAATCATCAATTTGATTTACAGAATGTCGAATTTCTATCGGCGGATCTAATACAACA
>JAICKT010000014.1 GCA_025927795.1 Parafilimonas sp.
AAAACTTAATACAAGTATTTGAAGCAATAAAAGTTGTTTTATTTTTTTCATGTGATAATGATTTTAAAAGCTCAGTAAAAATTATTATTAATTATTTAGCTCATCAAGTTTAAAGCGCAAAATTTCAATCGCTTCTTTTTGCCTCGTAATAATTACATACATATATCCGTCATGAATCATTGTGTGCGGATAACCGTATTCTCCGCCTTTCCACAAACCTTCTTTTTTTAAAGTATATGGTTCATCAGCGATGATATAATTTTTATTAAATGATTTCCCATCATCGCTCAGAGAAATCACCAGCGGCGTTCTCGCATAATGATGCAATGTATCCGGAATGCCAACATAATAAAATCTTTTATCGGGCAATCTTCCAAAATGAAATTTGCTGTCGTTGTCTGTAAAATTTGTTTCTGTCGGAAAACTCCAATGAGTTCCGTTATCGTTGCTTTCAGTTAACCATAATTTTCCTTTCCATCCTGTGCCCGTAACACGCAGCAACATATGAATTATATTATCGTCGGTTTGATAAAACGAGCCTTCACACAATGGCGGCAAATTATTTTTTTCAGCAGGCGCATAAAACGTTGCAGGATTATCTTCTTTATATAAACTGTCTGCATAAAAGCTGCTCATCTTCCATCCGCTCAATCCACGATAATCATCTGTATAAGGAAAAGTAAAATTGCCGCTGATGATTAGTCTTCCATTCTTTATTTTTTCCGGACCGTGATTGGGATTTACAGAAATATGCATATCAATTGCGTTGCTCCAATGTTCTGCATCAATTGAAATTTTTGCATATAAATGAGTGTTTGCTTTATAAGGAGAATATTCGCCAAAGTATGCAACCAGCGTATCATTGAATTGATGAAACCCTGCAGCCGTTAATACATTCAATGTATCATTTTTATAAATTGAGGGTTCGGCTAAAACATTCGGCTTACTCCATTGAAAAAAATCAGTTGATGTTGCAAATACAACACGCTGACCAGGTTTATCTTCATCTTTTATTCCATCACTCCAAATAGCAATAAATTTATTTTTAAAATAAGTGATTGAAGCATGATGATTATAAAACCATGAAGTATCAGGCACATAAATAAAACTGCGTTCAATATGCAAATGCCGAATATTTTTATCACCTGAATAATTATTTGTGATTTGGGCTGCTGAAGTAATTGAAATCGAACAACAAAATATTACTGATATAAGATTGTTGTGAATTATTTTTAGTCGCATCATTTTCAAAATAAACAAAAGCATGATTAATTTCAATCATCATTAATGATAGGAGAAATCTTTCAAATATCACGATAAAAAATTTCAGGAGATGTCTCGTTCCTCGACATGACGTGCGAAGAGGATGACTAAACACAACTGCGTTGAACGTCAATTTCTGACGATAGGAGAAATTTTTCGAACCGCAATACCTCGCCACGATATAAAAAAATTTTATTAGTGTTTGCAGGCATAAAGTTTTATATTTTCAACTATGAAAAAAAATATTTTACTTTTTATTTCACTCATTTTATTTCAACAATTCATAAATGCACAGAAAAATCTTCCCTATAAAGATTCAACACTTTCAATTGATGAGCGTGTAAAAGATTTGCTTTCGCGCATGACGCCCGAAGAAAAGTTCTGGCAGTGTTTTATGATTCCCGGCGATCTTGATAACCGAACAGACAGCATGTATAAAAATGGAATTTTTGGTTTGCAGGTAAGTGCTTCTACCAAAGGCGATGCAGGCGGACAAATGCTGAATTACAATACAAAAGAAAATGCCCTGGTAGTTGTAAAAAAAATAAATTCTATTCAGCATTTTTTTGTTGAACAAACAAGATTAGGAATTCCCATTATTCCGTTTGATGAAGCGTTACACGGGTTAGTGCGTGGCGGCGCAACGGTTTATCCGCAGGCAATTGCGCTGGCTGCTACATTTGATACAGCACTCATGCACACAGTTGCCAACTCAATTGCAAACGAAACAAAGGCAAGAGGCATTCGTGATATTCTTTCGCCCGTAATAAATATTGCCAGCGATGTGCGTTGGGGCAGAACAGAAGAAACGTATGGTGAAGATCCATTTCTTACATCGGCAATGGTTGTATCTTTCGTGAGTGCATTTGAAAATAAAGGCATCATTACTACGCCAAAACATTTTATTGCAAACGTGGGTGACGGCGGCAGAGATAGTTACCCGATTAGTTTTAACGAAAGAATTTTAGATGAGATTTATTTCCCGCCGTTTGAAGCTGCATTTAAGTTGGGTGGCTCGCGTTCTGTGATGACAGCATATAATTCTTTGAATGGCACTTCCTGTTCATCAAACAGTTGGTTGCTTGAAAAAAAATTAAAGCATGACTGGAATTTTAAGGGCTTTGCTATTTCTGATGCAAATGCTGTTGGCGGTGACATTGTTTTATTACATACTGCAAAAAATTATGCTGATGCAGGCATGAATGCAATCAACGGCGGTTTGGATGTGATTTTTCAAACAGATTACCGTCATTCGAAACTTTTTATGCCGCATTTTTTAGATGGTATGATTGATACAAACAGAATTAATGATGCAGTTTCGAGAGTATTAAAAGCAAAATTTGAGCTGGGTTTGTTTGAAAATCCTTACACTTCCGAAGAAGAAACAAAACAATTAATAAATGATTCGCTGCAAAAAGCAATTGCAAAGCAGGCTGCACTGGAATCAATTGTTTTATTAAAAAATGATAAGCAAATTCTTCCTTTAAAAAATATTCATTCCATTGCAGTAATTGGCGAAGATGCAGTGGCAGCAAGGCTTGGCGGCTATAGTGGCCCGGGGGTTAATAAAACAAATATTCTTGATGGCATTAAGCAAAGAGCAGGCAATAACATAAAAATTTTATATGCTGAGGGTGCAGATGTTTTTAGTAACGACTGGAAAATTGTTCCTGCAAAATATTTAAGCAGTGATAATGCTAAAGGATTGAAAGCTGAATATTTCAGCAACATTACATTAAGCGGCAATGCAAATGTTACGCGCATTGATACATCTATAAATTTTCAGTGGACATTATCTTCGCCCGATAGAAAAATTCCGCTTGATTTTTATTCCGCAAGATGGACAGGCAACATTTATTCGCCAAAAACAGGCACATTTAAAATTGGATTAGATGGTGATGATGGTTTTCGTTTATACATCAACAATAAATTAATAATTGACAACTGGCAAAAACAAACGTACAGTACAAAACTTGCGGATTATTATTTTGAAAAAGATAAAAGCTACAGTATTCGCATTGAATTTTTTGAACCGAATGGAAATGCGCATTTAAAATTGATTTGGAATATTGATGTTGAAAATAACTGGCAACAAAAAATTAATGAAGCTGTTGCCGCAGTAAAAAAATCAGATATGGCAATTGTTACCGTTGGCATACATGAAGGTGAATTCCAGGACAGAGCAATGTTATCATTACCTGGTCATCAGGAAGAATTAATAAAAGCAGTTGGTACAACGCATAAACCTGTTGTTGTTTTATTGGTTGGTGGCAGTGCAATTACTATGAGTAACTGGCTTGATTCAATTCATGCGGTACTTGATGTTTGGTATCCGGGCGAACAGGGTGGCAATGCGGTTGCAGATATTTTATTTGGCGATTATAATCCTGCAGGTCGCTTGCCTGTTACGTTTCCAATTAATGAAGCACAATTGCCATTAGTGTATAATCATAAGCCAACAGGTCGCGGAGATGATTATTATAATCTTAGTGGCTTGCCGTTATTTCCTTTTGGTTTTGGTTTGAGTTATACAACCTTTGAATACAGTAATCTTCAACTTGAAAAAAATAACATCAATAAAACTGATTCAGTAAAAGTTTCATGCATAGTAAAAAATACGGGCGACGTTGCCGGTGATGAAGTAGTACAATTATATATTCATGATGTGCTGGCTTCGGTTTCGCAACCAATAATGCAGCTAAAAGGTTTTCAGCGCATACATTTAAATGCCGGTGAATCGAAAGAAATTTCATTCATGATTACGCCGCAAATGTTAAGCATGTTGAATAAAGATTTAAACAGTGTTGTTGAGCCCGGCGATTTCAGAATTATGATTGGTGCATCATCAAGAGATATACGATTAAAAGAAACGCTGTCGGTAAAAGAATAAGACCTCACCTAAATCCTCTCCAAAGGAGAGGACTTTTCTCTGTGTAACCTGACAATTATTTTACTGCCTTTCTTTTTAAGAATATGCATTTACACTTCAATCAAATCTGTTTCCTTAATTATTTTATTCAGTGCGTCATACAATTTATCCAAATCACTTTGTTCATTAAAAGCATTGATAGAATAACGTAAAAAGATTTTATCATCCTGCCTGCTTACCGGAATTTCAATTTTATATTTTTCAAATAACAAGCGCTGTAATTTTTCAGGTGCTGATGTTTTTATTTGCATGCTGCACATCTGTCCTAAAAATTCATCTGAAATTGGCGCTAATGGTTGTGTTTTTAATAAATCGCAAAAACGCTGATAATTTGAATGTGCAATTTGCCTGCATTGTTTTGCAACTTCTTTCCAGTTATTTTCTTTAAAAAATTCTATTGCTTTCGGAACTGTAAGAAATGCAGAAAAATCTCTTGTTCCCTGCATTTGATTATAATCTATAAACTGTGAATTTGAAGGCATTGCTGCTTCGTAACCCCAGCTAATTAATAACGGGTCGAACAAATGCTGATGTTCTTTCTTCACATACAAAAATGAACATCCTTTTGGTGTGCACATCCATTTATGACAAGCACCTGTGTAAACATCTGCATCTAATTCTGAAATGTTTAAATCAATATGACCCGGAACATGCGCACCATCAACAATGGTAAATAATCTTTTTGCTTTTGCTTCGGCAACAATTTCTTTTACAG
The DNA here is from genome assembly GCA_025927795.1 of Parafilimonas sp. Classification (GTDB taxonomy): domain Bacteria; phylum Bacteroidota; class Bacteroidia; order Chitinophagales; family Chitinophagaceae; genus Parafilimonas. The sequence continues at coordinate 4,908 of JAICKT010000014.1, forward strand.
GAAATATTAATGCGGTTGTACTTGTTATGTGGCTGATAAAAACCGCTTTTGTTTTTGCTGTTAATCCTTTAAAAAAATCTTCAACAAATTTTTCTTTTGATATAAGCGGAAGTGTTATGGATTGTCGTACATATTTTGCATTTGCCTTTTTGCAATAATAATTCCATGTTCTGTCCATTGCACCGTATTCAACATTCGTGCTGAGTACTTCATCACCTACATTCAGCTTAAAACTTTTTGCAATAATATTTATTGCGTATGTTGGATTCATTGTGTACACTAAATCATCCGCATCGCAACCAACATAATTTGCAAGTGCTTCTCTTGATTTCTTCAAATTCGCGGGTCCATTAAACGCAATGAATTGTACAGATTCTCTTTCCAATTCAAGTTGTAATCGCTGATATTCTTCAAACACAGGTTTTGAACAAGCGCCAAATGAACCAAAATTTAAAAATGTTATTTCGGGATCTATTAAAAATTGAGATTTTAGATTGTTTTGCATGGTTCAAAAATAAATAACAATTAGACCTCATCCCAACCCTTCTCCAAAGGAGAAGGGCAAGAAGCCGTTGCATAAATATTAAGTTTTAAAACTTCAGCGTCTAAAGTCCTCTACTTTTAGAGGATTTAGGTGAGGTTGCTGATTGTGTAAAAACTTTAACACGCAAATTCTCACATCCATTTACATTTGCACAATTTGAAACATCATGCCTAAAGACAATTCCATTCATTCAGTTTTAATTATTGGCTCCGGTCCAATTATTATCGGACAGGCTTGTGAGTTTGATTATAGTGGCTCGCAAGCTGCACGAAGCATTCGCGAAGAAGGAATAAAAGTTATTCTTATCAACAGCAACCCGGCAACCATTATGACCGACCCAATGATGGCTGATAAAGTTTACCTCTTGCCATTAACGGTTGAAAGTATTGAACAAATTTTAGAAGAAAATAAAATTGATGCAGTGCTGCCAACAATGGGTGGACAAACTGCATTGAATCTTTGCATTGAAGCTGATGAATTAGGCGTTTGGGAAAAATATAATGTACGACTGATTGGTGTTGATATTGCTGCAATTAAAGTTGCTGAAGACAGAGAAAAATTCAGGCGATTAATGCTCGATATTGATATTAAAGTTGCACCAAGCCGCGTTGCCAATAGCTGGCTTGAAGGAAAAGAATTTGCGCAGGAAATTGGCTTTCCATTAGTGATTCGTCCTTCATTCACATTGGGTGGAACCGGTGGTGGTTTTGTGCATGATAAATCTGAATTAGATGAAGCTCTGCAACGTGGCTTACAAGCATCACCGATTCATGAAGTACTGGTTGAAAAAGCAGTTTTAGGTTGGAAAGAATTTGAGCTTGAGTTACTGCGTGATAAAAACGATAATGTGGTTATCATTTGCACAGTTGAAAATATGGACCCGATGGGCATTCATACCGGTGATTCAATAACTGTTGCACCAGCAATGACATTGAGTGATACAGCTTTTCAGGATATGCGTAACAAGGCAATTAAAATGATGCGCAGCCTCGGAAATTTTGCGGGTGGTTGCAATGTTCAGTTTGCACTTAATCCTGAAACAGAAGAAATAATTGCAGTTGAAATTAATCCGCGTGTTAGCCGTTCATCTGCATTGGCATCAAAGGCAACTGGTTATCCCATTGCAAAAATTGCTGCAAAGCTTGCGATTGGTTATACGCTGGATGAATTAAAAAATCAAATTACAAAAACTACTTCTGCTTATTTTGAACCTGCATTAGATTATGTAATTGTAAAAATGCCCCGCTGGAATTTTGATAAGTTCAAAGGTGCAAATGATACGCTTGGTTTACAAATGAAAAGTGTTGGTGAAGTAATGGCAATCGGCAGAAGTTTTAATGAAGCGATACAAAAAGCTTGTCAGAGTTTGGAGAATGAAGCCGTTGGTTTGGGTTATTATGGAAAGAGTTTAATGAAGAGTGATGAACTGATTGAATATATTAAAACGCCTAAGTGGGATCGTATCTTTCGCATTAAAGATGCATTGATGCAGGGCGTTAGAGTAAAAACAATAGTGGAGGCTACATTTATAGACCGATGGTTTATCTATCAAATTCAGGAGATTGTTAGAATTGAAAAAGAACTTGCACAACATACATTAGAAAGTTTGCCGGAAGAATTATTAAAAGAAGCCAAGCATAATGGTTTTAGTGATGAACAGATTGCTCGCATATTAAGAAACCGTTGCACGGATGAACAAGTGTATGAAAAAAGAAAAGCACTTGGCATTACCCGCATTTACAAAATGGTTGATACCTGCAGCGCAGAGTTTGAAGCCAAGACACCATATTTTTATAGCAGCTTCGAAGGATGATTTCACGCAAAGGAGAAAAGTTTGCAAAGCATGAAACAAAGAGATTAGCGTCTTTGCACTTCTTATAATCTTTGCGTGAAATACTTTTTACTCCCTTAATTTTATCTTCTTAAAATCAATACATGAATTCATCAGTTCGCATTCGATTGTCTGCACTTATGTTTCTTGAATTTTTTGTTTGGGGTGCATGGTATGTAACGTTGGGTACTTATCTTGATAAAGACTTACATGCAAGTGGCATACAGGTTGGCGCTGCATATAGCGCAATGGCCATTGCCACAATTTTTTCTCCTTTTTTTGTAGGCATGATTGCAGACAGATTTTTTTCTGCGCAAAAATTATTAGGCGTATTACATCTTTTAGGTTTTGTGCTTTTGTATTACATCACCACCATAAAATCGCCTTCAGCTTTTTACTGGGTTTTGCTGGTGTATTCATTGTTGTATGCGCCAACATTGGCTTTAGCAAACTCAGTTGCATTCAGACAAATGAAAGACCCCGGAAAAGAATTTGCATCAATAAGAGTTTTAGGAACGATTGGATGGATTGCCACCGGTTGGATGATAGACAAAGTTTTTAAAGTAAGTACGGAGAATTTAGTGTTTACTTTTAAAATGGCAGGCATTGCTTCAGCAATATTAGGTTTATTAAGTTTTGCCTTGCCGGATACACCTCCGAAAGCAAAAGGCACAACTGTAACATTCAGGCAAATTTTAGGCGCTGATGCATTTGTGTTGTTTAAAGACTCTTCATTCACCGTGTTCTTTATTGCATCTGTATTGATATGCATTCCGCTTTCATTTTATTACAGTCTCACCAATTTATATCTTACCGATGCAGGAATGAAAAATGTTACAAGCAATATGACGTTTGGTCAATTTTCTGAGGCATTTTTTATTTTGCTCATTCCATTCTTTTTTAGAAAACTCGGAGTAAAATGGATGATTGCGCTTGGTATGATTGCATGGACTTTACGTTTTCTTTGTTTTGGTTACGGCGATGCCGGAGCAAATTTATGGATGCTGTTTGCCGGTATTATTTTACATGGAGTTTGTTTTGATTTCTTTTTTGTTACCGGGCAAATTTATACTGATAGCAAAGCAAACATTAGCATTCAAAGCCAGGCACAAGGCATGATAACAATGGCAACTTATGGCATTGGTATGTGGATAGGAACTTTGCTTTCGGGTTATGTAAAAGATAAATACACTATTGATAATATTGTGCATTGGAGAAGTATATGGTTAGTTCCTGCAGGTATTGCATTAGTAGTATTGATATTGTTTACTTTATTTTTTAAAGATAATAAGCGAAGTGCGGCACGCACTGAAGCTGTACAAATGGTTTAAAAAACTTCGAGCTTATTTCTCATGTTCGCAGATTAAACCTCATAGCGCGCAGCTTAGCACATTTCACCACTAAAAAAATTATTTATGATAGTTCGTTTGTGGCATGGCAAAACATCTTCTGACAAAGCAGATGAATATCTTGCATATATTACTAAAACTGGCATTAAAGATTATCGTGCAACACCCGGTAATTTAAATGCACAGGTTTGGCAAAAACAGGAAGGCGATATAACACATATCTGGACAGTTTCATGGTGGGTGAATATTGAAAGTATAAGAGCTTTTGCCGGTGAAGATTATGACAAGGCGAGATATTATAAAGAGGATGAAAAATATCTTTTGGAATTTGAACCAACCGTTCAGCACTATGAATGCTTTGGTGAGATAAGATAAATTTCTGGGAAATAACAAACCGCAGACGTTTCGCGTTGATGCAATTTTATGAATAAAGACGGCGGTCTTTCACACAAACTTCACGGGCTCGATCACTTGCGTGCATTCGCAATTACATTTGTTTTCTTTTTTCATTATGGCAGATTATTCCCTCATCCTGAGTGGACGAATACAATCAGTACATTCGGCTGGAGTGGTGTTGATTTATTTTTTGTGTTGAGTGGTTATTTAATTGCTTCACAACTTTTCAAAACAATCGTCACTCAAAATAAAATTTTACTTAAAGAATTTTTTATAAAAAGATTTTTCCGAATTATTCCGATTTATGTTTTTGTTGTTGCCATATATTTTTTATTGCCGTTCACGCACGAGAGAGAAGCATTAGCACCATTTTGGAAATATCTAACCTTCACTCAAAATATTGGTTTGGATGTTCGCACACAAGGCACATTTTCACATGCATGGAGTTTATGTATTGAAGAACAGTTTTATTTTTTTCTTCCGCTGATTCTTTTATTACTTATTTCTTTCAAATCCATTAAAAAAGGGTTTTGGATATTAATTGCATTATTTCTGTTCGGATTTTTTATTCGTTATTATACTTACCAAAACATTTTTACTAATACCACAGATGTAAGCTGGCTTAATTGGTACAAATGGATTTACTACCCAACGTGGACGCGGCTTGATGGATTACTTGTTGGTGTTAGCATTGTAGGCTTACTTGAATTTAAACCCAACATTAGCGGAAAAATTTTAAATTATGGCAACTTGGTTTTTGTGATTGGGGTTATCGTTTTTGCAACAACATATTTTGTTTGTGCTGATGCGGAAAGTTTACTCGCTACTGTACTGGGTTTTCCTTTAGTTGCTATTGGTTATGGTTTTATTGTTTTAAGTGCTTTAAGCCCGAAATGTTTTTTATATAAATACGAATCGAAAATCACCGCAAAAATTGCTTCACTTTCTTATGGCATTTATCTTATTCATAAGATTGTAATTCATGTTACACAAAACGGGTTTTCAAAATTTAAAATAGAAGATAGCAGCAATGTTATGTTTTTGATTTGTATTGCAACTGTTTTTATTGCTTCATTAATACTAAATGAAACTATTGAAAAACCATTTTTAAAGTTGCGGAAGAAAATTCTGAAAAAAGAGAAAGTCGGTATAAAAGAAACAGCGAAAGCCGCTTAGTATATATAAAAAAAGAAAGCAACAGAAATTACTTACTAACCCTGTTGCCTTCGTAAGCAAAACCGAAGTTCTGCTTTTCGATTTTCAGACCGAAGTCTTCAATCAAAATGATTTTTGAATCTGGCTTCAATCGTTATGACCTTGAACCAAAGTTCTCAATCTTTCAATTTTAATCCATCTTCGCAAATCTGTAAAATTTTCTTTTCGCTTCTGTCTTGCTGCAACCACCACCGAAATGCTGGTCAGTACAAGCAGCAGCATTAAATTCAATCTTACATTGTAAATATACAATTTCAGAATAGCAGTTTCCAAATTTTTTTTCTTGCTTTTATACACGTGTTTTATACTTTTACGCGCAGGTAATTTCTAAGCTTATAAACATATCTTCGACGGATATAAACATTATAAGCGATATTGCTTTATCATCAATTTAAAATAAAATTTTTTATGGCACGTATTGCTATGCTCGGTTCGGGTTTCATTGGTCGCTTTTATGCAAACTCTATTCAAGGTCAGCGAAGCAAAGATAAAATTGTAAGTATCTACGCAAGAAAAGATACAAATGCAAAAAAGTTTGCAGAAGATTATGGTTGCGAACACTATACTTCAAATATGGAAGAAGCAGTTGCGCATCCTGATGTAGATGTGGTTTGTATTGCATTACCCAACAATGTGCACGAAGAAGCGGTAATGCTTTGTTGTAAGCACAAAAAAGCTGTTGTTACCACAAAGCCTCTGGGGCTCAATGGTGAAGATGATTTACTCTTTTTATAAGCTTTTGAACAAGCTGGTATTTTTAATGGTTATCTTGTAGACCTCGTTTATACACCAAAGTTTTTAAAAGCATCTGAAAGTGTAAAGAACGGAGCGTTGGGAAGAATTTTGTGGGCGAAGTCACGGGAAACGCATCCTGGTCCGCATAGTGATTGGTTTTGGAATATTGAACTGGCAGGCGGCGGTTGTATTTTAGATTTAGGTTGTCATTGTATAGAAATTACAAGAAGTTTTATCGGGAAAGACATTAAGCCTGTTGAAGTAATGTGCTGGGCAGATACGCAGGTAAAACCTATCGAAGCAGAAGACCATGCAATTGGTTTGATTAAATATGAAACCGGCGCCATTGCGCAGTTTGAAGTAAGCTGGACATTTCGCGGCGGCATGGATTTGCGCGATGAAGTGATGGGAACTGAAGGGACCATTTGGATAAACAATTTTTTACGTACAGGTTTTGAAATGTTTACAACCGGCAAAGGGGCAGATTATGTTGCAGAAAAAGCAGAAAGTAATAGCGGCTGGTTATTTCCTGTTGGTGATGAAGTAAACGACCTTGGTTATAATCACATGTTTGCAGAAATGTTTAATTGCCTTGAAAAGAAAACAAAGCCAACAGAAACATTTTATGATGGCTATGTTGTAAATGCAATAATTGATGCAGCATATAAATCAGCTAAAACAAAATTGTGGGAACCTGTACAACTTGAAGTATGGCGCGGACAGCAAGGGTTATCAAAAGCAAGTAATCTTACCGATTACGATGCTGATAATTATTTAGTGAAAGAAGAAGTAACACATTATGGCGCCAAAAAACTAATTCTAAAAAATAAGAAAACCGGAAAGTTTGAAGAGAGGATTTTAGAATAGCAGACCTTATTAAAATCAGTTGGGTGCTTAAAAGCGCCCAACTGAAAAAATTTTTCGCTTAACCCTTAGCTTTAACTTCATTAACTGTTAATCCTTTAATTCCATCTTTTTCAGAAACTGTACCGGATACAGTTACCTGTTCACCTGCATGATTTTTTGCTTCATCATATGCATCTTTTTTGCTGTCATCCGCTAAAAGCAAATAAACTTTGCCATCACTGGTAAGCACACCCATTGGTCCGCCGCCTTTAATGCACATGTCTGCGCAGGACTTATGGCCATCGCCATGGGCGCCTGATGCCATATAGCAATCCATATCAAGCAATTCACCAGTTACCGTTTTACTTTCTTTCTGTGCAAATGAAGAAATAGATAATCCTGTAAAACAAAGTGTAAGCAGAGCAATAAACGTTTTTAAATTAAAACCTGTTTTTTTCATATAAATAATTTTGAAGTAAAAAAATTAAAGGGTAAGAGTGAAGTAAAAAGTAAACCTACAAATTTTTTTGAACTTGTTTTATAAAATTAATGTTACGGTACAAATGTTTGAAATACTTTAAGTAAAATCTAAATTTAATTACCAATCATCTCTTTTGCATTTTCAATAGCGGCTGATGTTGGCTTTTCACCTGAAAGCATTTGCGCAATTGCCTGTATGCGTTCATCTTTATTAAGTAATCGGATATTTGTTTTTACTTCATCCATTTTTATTTGCTTATACACATAAAAATGCGCATCTGCTTTGCCTGCAATTTGTGGCTGGTGTGTTATCGAAATTACCTGTCGCTGTTTTGAAAGTTGTTTTAAAATAATACCAACCTGCTTGGCAGCTTCGCCTGAAATACCGGTGTCAATTTCATCGAAAATTAAAGTGGGTAAATTTATTTTCTCAGCTACCAATGATTTTATACAAAGCATAAGCCTGCTTAATTCTCCGCCGCTGGCAACTTTACACAAAGATTCAAAACGGTTACTCTTATTTGCATCAAACAAAAAATCAACTTTGTTTTTTCCAAACTCGGTAAGGTTTGTATCAACAACAGAAACTTTAATTTTTGCGTTTGGCATTCCAACCTGTATAAGTAAGGTGTTTACATTTTTTTCAAAAGATGAAACAACTTTTTTTCGTTTTAATGATAACTCTTCTGCAATTGTTTCAAGCTGTGTTTGTTGCTGATTAAATTTATTTTGAACCGATGCGATGGCTTCATCAATATTTAAAACTGCGTCTAATTTTTTTTGTAATTCGTCTTTTATTTGCACTAATTGATTGGTTGATTGAACGCCATGCTTTTTTTGCAGGCGATAACCTTCAGCCAAACGTTCATTAATAAAATTAATGCGCATCTCATCATACTTCACGTCATCATTTAAACTTTCTAATTCACTGCTTATATCAGCAAGTTCTATCTGCGTACTTTGTAAGCGTGCAATTAAATCATTTAAATTATTATTGAAAGAAGAGAAAGCATTTAACTTGTTTATTATTTGTTTTAATGTTTGAACGATTGGTTGTTCACTTTCTTTTAATTCATAAACAGAAGAAGTAAGTGCCGTTTTTATCTCTTCTGCATTATTTAATGTTTGCAGTTCATTATCCAAATCCTCTAATTCATTTTCTTTTAAGCCAGCTTCATTCAATTCGTCAAATAAAAACTGGTTGTAGTCAAATTCTTTTTGAAAATTATTTTTTTGAGATAGTAAGTGTTCTAATTGCTGATAAACTTTTTTCCATTCATTATACAAAGAAATATATTGCGTTAATTGTTTTTCATTTCCTGCTAAGGCATCCAATACTTCGCGTTGAAAGTCTGCATCGCCTAATTCAAGTGTATCAAATTGCTGGTGTAAATCAACCAGCATTGATGCAAGCTGTTTTAATTGCTGAAGGTTTGCCGGAGTATCATTTATAAATCCTCTTGATTTTGCATTGGAAGATATTTCCCTTCGTATTACCAGTTCATTATCTGCAGAAAAATCATTTGCTTCAAGAAATCGTAAAACATTTTTTCTTTTTTCTATTGCAAATACGCCTTCAACAAAACATTTTTTCTCTTTGTTTAATAAAATTGAAGAATCTGCACGCTCACCTAAAATTAAACTTAGAGCACCAACAAGAATACTTTTTCCTGCACCTGTTTCTCCGGTTATAATATTAAAATGTTCAGAGAAATTTATTTCAATAGAATCTATTATAGCATAATTCTGTATTACAAGACCGGTAAGCATTATCAGGCAATAATAATATAAAAAGCAGAAACTTTTATTATGTACAGCAAAACGTGGAAATTTTACAAAATACAATACACCGAGTTGTTTATTCCGGTATTTAAACCTACCTGTTAAATATTTTAAAATTTAAAAGCAACCCTTTTAAACGAAGGCAGGTTTTTTAATAAATCTTATTAACCGAATTAAAGATTCCAGCATTCCGTATTCACCAATTAAATTAAACTATATGAAAAATTCGATTCTGAGAAATCGTTTCACAGATTTCTTTTTTGTTATCGGGTGCTTTTTATTAATTGCTACAGGCTGCCAAAAAACAACTGATGCTTCGGCAATAAATGCGCAAACAAGCACATCTAATGTTGAAGAAAGTTCTGGTTATTCATTGGGAAATTTTTCAAGAATTGTTCTTAATGCGAATAGAACAGGTTATAATGCACTGCGTGTTAATCCAAGATTGCATAACGCCTGGGGTATGTCACTAAGCCCTGGCGGCACATTTTGGGTTTCTGCCGCCGATGGGGGTGTTAGTTTTGTGTACGATCAAATAGGCATGTCGGTAATACCTCCGGTTACTATTCCTTCTCACCAAAAAAATGCACATGGAAACCCTACCGGGCAAGTTTTTAATGGCACCGCAGATTTTATAATTCCGGGAACGGGCGCAACAGCAAAATTTATTTTTGCCAGCGAAGACGGAACAATCTCCGGTTGGAATGGCGGACCTTCTGCAATACTTGTTGCTGACAGAAATAAACAAGGTGCAAGCTATAAAGGCATTGCAATGGCTTATAATAATGGTGCTAATTATTTGTATGCTACAAATTTTACACAGCAGAAAATAGATGTATTTGATAAAGATTTTCATCTTGTTCCTACTCAAGGATTTTGGGATCCAAATATTCCGCCGCACTATGCTCCTTTCAATATAAGAAATATTGATAGCATGCTATATGTTACTTATGCACGCCAAACTAAAGGAGGCGATGATGATTCATCAGGCGCAGGGTTTGGTTTTGTAGATGTTTATTGGCCTAATGGTACTTTAGCTAAACGTTTTGCTGCGCATGGCACATTAAATGCACCTTGGGGAATTGCTAAAGCAGCGCCACGATTATTGGGTAAAAGAGCAATTCTTATTGGCAATTTTGGTGATGGTCGTATTAATGTTTTTAATTGGAACGGAAATTTTATAGGCCAGTTATCAAGTGCCGGCAAACCTCTTTCAATAGATGGCTTGTGGGGAATTGAAAGTCGTGTACCAAATACAAGTGGTGCAGAGCAACTTTATTTTACGGCAGGACCTAATGATGAGTCTGACGGTATATTTGGATTTCTTTATAAGAAATAGTTTTATGAGAGTTTTTGGTTTCCTTCTTTTTTTATCCCGGTATTAAAAAAATGCCGGGATTTTTTTTACGCTCACAATTGAAATTTATTGTCAATGATAATTAATGATGTGTTCAGTATTTTTCATAGCTGTTAAACCTACTTAATTAAATTGGCTTTGAACAACCAATCGCTTCTAAAAACAGCACCAGGCAGACAGAAAAACAGACGTGTAGAATTTACATTGTACTAAATAAAGTGATCAATATATCAAAAAAACCGTTCGCATTGAATAGTCTTTTTGTTTTGAAAATATTATGAAACAAAGGCACAGTTTTTTCTGCATAATAGTTTGTATGCTAACGATATTGCTGCCAGATATGCAACAGAAAGAGAAAAAAATTCCGGCAAAATTGCTTTGCATAGAAGAACTGATTATTTATCTGACAAAGTTGAATGATAATATTATGGTTTATGTAACCAAGATTTACAGAAACCCTGAAAATGGCACTAAAATTTATGAAATGAGTAATGGAATATCTTACACAAAAAATGCGAATGGAGAATGGTTTATTATTTAACAATGTTTAGCTAAATAGATTTCCTGTATAACTATTGTTGCCGGGCTTTTTTCCCAAATGTTCATACGCTTTATGTGTAACTTCTCTTCCGCGCGGTGTGCGTTGAAGAAAGCCTTCCTGAATTAAAAAAGGTTCATACACTTCTTCAATAGTGCCGGGCTCCTCACCCACTGCTGTTGCAATTGTTGTAATACCAACAGGCCCGCCTTTAAATTTTTCTATAATGGTTGAAAGAATACGGTTATCCATTTCATCCAAACCATGTTCATCAACATTCAAAGCTTTTAATGCATGCTGTGTAATGCCTATATCAATTATACCATCATTCAATACTTGTGCAAAATCTCTTACGCGCCTCAATAAACCATTTGCGATTCTTGGTGTGCCGCGGCTTCTTCTGGAAATTTCTTCAGCCGCATCATTAGAAATAGTTGTATTTAAAATTGATGCGCTGCGCTGAATTATTTTTTTTAATGTTTCTGCATGATAATATTCCAATCTTGATTTTATACCAAATCTTGAAAGCAGCGGTGCAGTTAATAAACCGCTTCGCGTGGTTGCACCAATTAAAGTAAATGGATTTAGATTTAATTGAATGCTGCGTGCATTAGGGCCTGTATCAATCATTATATCAATTTTAAAATCTTCCATTGCAGCATATAAATATTCTTCTACCACCGTACTTAAGCGATGTATTTCATCAATAAATAAAACATCATTTGTTTCAAGGTTGGTAAGCAAGCCCGCAAGGTCGCCGGGCTTTTCAATTACAGGTCCGCTGGTTTCGCGAATATTTACACCCAATTCATTTGCTACAATTCTTGATAAAGTTGTTTTACCTAAACCAGGTGGTCCATGAAATAAAACATGATCCAATGCTTCGCCACGCAGCTTTGCTGCTTTTATAAAAATGATGAGATTATCTATTAATTGTTGCTGTCCTGCAAATTCAACTATATGTTTCGGTCGAATATTATTTTCAAATTCTTTTTCTTCAACACTCAACTCCGATTTTTCTTTATGCAGATTTGGATTACTCATATTATTTTTTAATCAGAATAATGCCTGCAATAATAAATGCAGCGCCAATAATTTTTTCCAAAGTTATTGTTCTTATGGCTGAACCGAATAAACCAAAATGATCTATCAGTAAAGAAATAAAAAATTGTCCTGCTATAACCAGCGCAAACGTTAATGCAACACCTTGCTGTTGATTAACCCAGGTAATATATCCAACGAAAATGGCGCCTATCAATCCGCCTAACCAAATGTACCAGGGACCTGCCACAGTTTGTTTTAAGTTCATCATCGCATGATTACTCACAATTAAATTCAAAACAAAAAGTGCAATTGTTCCCGTAAAAAAACTCATGAAAGCGCCCATTAAAGAACCACCAATTTGTTTTCCCAATTTTGCATTTAATATGGCCTGAACAGGAATGATTGCACCTACAAAAAATGTTATTACCATTAAGAGGTATTTCATAGCAGGTAATTTTAATTTTGAACAAAGTATAAAATTCCAGCCAACAACTATTAATAAATTAAACACATTATGCGCATACATTTTATTCAGCACATGTCTTTCGAACATCCCGCAACAATTGCAGATTGGGCAAATGAAAAAAGCTTTACCATTTCGTACACCAAAATATTTCAGCAAGCTTTTTTTCCTCCAATCGCTTCATTTGATATGCTGGTAATTATGGGCGGTATAATGGGTGTATATGAAGAAGATAAATATGCATGGATGAAAACAGAAAAAGAATTCATTAAAAAATCAATTGCTGAAAAGAAAAAAGTTTTAGGCATTTGCCTCGGTGCACAATTTATTTCCGAAGCATTAGGCGCAAAAGTTTTTTCGCATACAAAAAAAGAAATCGGGTGGTTTGAAGTTGAAAAAGTTTCATCACATAAACTCATAAAAAAATTGCCACAAACATTTACAACATTTCACTGGCATGGTGATACATTTACTTTGCCCGATAATGCAATTCATCTTTTTAAAACAAGTGCATGCGCACAACAGGGATTTGTTTACAATAATCATGTTGCCGGCTTACAATTTCACATGGAAATAAATGAAGATTTATTAAACAGTATGGCAGAAAATGAACGCACCGAACTAATAAAAGCAGATTATGTACAAACTGAAACCAGGATAAAACAACAAGTGAGCAAATACATCAGCCGACAAAAAAAATATATGTATGATTTTTTAGAAGCATTTGCTTTCTTATAAAAATTAAATTTGAATAGTAACTAAAACTTTGAAACTTTGAGACACAATTATAATCTATGAAAGTTGGAATAATTGGCTCTGCAAGTGTTGGACAAACCTTAGCAAATGCATTTAAGAATGAAGGTTACGAAGTAATGCTGGGCACACGCAATACTTCAAAAAAAGATGTGGTTGATTTTAATAACGAAACAAAAATTGATGTCGGCACATTTGATGAAACTGCAAAGTTTGGTGATCTTCTTGTGCTTTGCGTAAAAGGCGGTGCAGCAAAAGAGGCATTGCAGTTAGCAGGTAAAGAAAATATTGCAGGCAAAATAATTATTGATACAACAAATCCTATCGGCGACAAACCACCTGTAAATGGCGTTTTAAATTCTTTTACTGATTTGAACAATTCATTAATGGAGCAATTTCAAAAAGATTATCCTGATGCAAAATTTGTAAAGTGTTTTAACAGCGTTGGCAATTTGCTGATGTATAAACCGCAGTTAGATGCTACCCCAACTATGTTCATTTGTGGCAATGATGAAGCCGCAAAGAAAAAAGTTACAGATATTCTTACAGCATTCGGCTGGGAAACTGCAGACATGGGTAAAGTGGAAGCAGCAAGAGCTATTGAGCCATTATGCGTTTTGTGGTGTATTGATGGTTTCCTGAAAAATGATTGGGCACACGCATTTAAATTGTTGAAAGCATAGTTACTGTATATTCTTACTACATTCAATTAATCTTGTTTAATTAACTACAGAAAGCAACAAGCCTTAATAAAGGCTTTGGTTTATTGAAGAGGGTTGGTTAACACTAACTTTTTTTTTACGATTATCTATTTCGTTACACAGTTCTTCAAAAATTTCATGAACGCTGCCTTCACCTTTTATATGAACTACTTTATTAAAACGCCTGTAATAATCTGCAACGGGTTTGGTTTTATTTTCATATTCATGAATACGGCTGCGTATAATGGTTTCATCAACATCATCACTGCGACCACTGCTCTTACCACGATGCAGTAAACGTTTTATCAGTTCGTTTTCAGAAACATCTAATGCAAGCATAACGGCAATAGAAGTTTTTTTAAGGTGAAGTAATTTATCCAATGCTTCTGCCTGTGCATCTGTACGCGGAAAACCATCAAATAAAAAACCGGCAACATCAGGATTCGTTTCCAGCGCTGTACTTATCATTCCAATTACTACTTCATCTGGTACAAGCTGACCTTTATCAATAAAATTTTTTGCCTCAATACCCAGCGGTGTTTGCAGAGCAATTTCGCTGCGCAACAGGTCGCCGGTTGAAAGATGCTTCAACCCGTATTTGATAACAAGGTTTTTACTTTGAGTACCTTTACCGCTGCCCGGAGGGCCAAATAATATTATATTGAACATGTTACTTGCCAACGTTACGGGCAAATATAACTAACACAGATTAAAAATTAACATCTTGCCTGCTATTCGGAAAATCGAAGCAATAAAACCTTTCGTACATTAGATATGATATGAAAAATTTAAAGGTGCTGATGTTTGTGGTTTGTTGTTTGGTATTAAATTCATCCTGTAATAATTCTAAAAAAAAATTTATGGATAAAGAATCAAAAGATTCAGTTTACTCTAATACTGATACAACTAAAATTGCTTTAAGCAATGAGGATTGGAAGAAAAGGCTTTCGCCGGAAGTATATCATATTGCAAGAGAAAAAGGCACAGAAGCCCCATGGAGCAGTAAGTATGAATATTCAAAAGATATTGGCACATACTACTGTGCTGTTTGCGGAAATGCTTTATTTGAAAGTGATACAAAATTTGAAAGTGGTTGCGGCTGGCCAAGTTTTTATAAACCTATTTCAAAAAGTTCTGTTATTTATGCAAATGATACAAGCCATGGTATGAAGCGTACTGAAGTTATGTGTGGCAGGTGTGGCTCACATTTAGGGCATGTATTTAATGATGGCCCTGCACCAACAGGTTTGCGTTATTGCATTAATGGTGTGGTACTTGATTTTGAAAAAGCGAAAGAAGCGGAAGAAAAATATAATAAAGGCGAGAATAAGCCCGCTGATTTTGATAATTAAAGATCATCATATTCATAAATGCTGTCTAATGCTGTACCGGGCTGCATATCAAAAATTGTTTTGATAATGCCATCTTTTAAACCATATACCCAACCGTGCAACATAGGGCGGTTATCATATTTCCATGCACGCTGAATAATAGACGTTTTTGCAAGCCGCAATACCTGTTCTTTTACGTTTAGTTCAACAAGGCGATTTGTTTTTTGTTCTTCATCTTTAATAGCATCAAGCTCATCTTTATATAAAAGATAAACATCTTTTATGTTGCGCAGCCACATGTTTAAAATATATTTATAATCGTGGTTGGTGATGGCTGCTTTTATACCGCCGCAACCATAATGCCCGCAAACAATTACATGTTTTATTTTAAGATGATTAACAGCAAAATCTAACACGCTGAGAAGATTTACATCTGTATGAATAACGAGGTTAGCAATATTGCGGTGCACAAAAATTTCGCCGGGCTGTGTGCCAGTAATTCTATCGGCGGGAACACGGCTATCGCTGCAGCCAATCCATAAAAATTCGGGTGTTTGCAGTTGTGCAAGACGTTTAAAATAATCAGGATTATCCTGCACCATTTCTTTTGCCCACGCTTTATTATCGTGCAGCAATTTTTCGTAAGGCATTATTAAACTGTTTTGGAATCTAAACTTTCCTGTGCTGCCAGCAAAGCATGAAGCTTGATTACTGATTCTTCTCTTCCGCATAAATCAGCCAGCGTCATTTTATCCAACACCTGGTCAACGGTATATTGAATAATCTTCCAGAGAGAGCGTGCTGAGCAATCAACAGAATTGGTGCAAAGATTTAATGCACCAATATGTGTGGCGCAAAATTCTTTATTGAACAATGCGCCACCCAATGTTTTTAAAACCTGGTTAATATTAATTTCTGATGTTGGTCTTGAAAGAATATAACCACCTTTTTGTCCGGGTGTACTTTTCAAAAACCCGCCTAACCGCAATTGCCGTGTAAGCTTCGCCACATAATGCGGCGTTAAGCCTTCCGCTTCACTTAGTTGCGGAATACTTAAGCCGCTTTTCTCATCTCCGCATTTTGCAATGCGAATGAGAATGCGTAAACCATATTCTTCCTGTGCGGTTATTTTCATGTTTAAAATTTACATGTTCAATTGTTCACGAGTTGATTGAAGTGATACGAACTTGTAAACCCGTGAACGCGTAAACATTTGAACTATTGTTGTTCTGCCAAAGGGTCAACATCAAAATGTTCAATAAAATATTTTTGTAATGATTCTACTGAAGCATCATCATTTTGCTTTGTACAAATTTTATTGTATTCGTTGATGAGTGCATCAGCAATATCACCTGCTGCACTTCTTTCAATTTGATAACGATGCAAAATGAAAACCAATTCACCATCTTTAAACAAATAAATATTGGGTGAGCTTGGTGTGATGCCCTGCAAATAATTATTGCGAAAATGTGCTACCGCATCTTTTTCCATTCCGGCAAACAAAGTAAATCTGTCATCAGGAACCACTTTACTGAACAATGAAAGCAATGCACCCGGTCTTGCAACTCTTGCACCGCAACCACACACTGAATTCAACACTACAAATTTTATTTTACCATCAGTTACTTTTAATGCATTGTCCACATCTTCAGATGTAAGCATTTGTGTAAAACCATTATCGGTAAGTTCTTTACGATAAGGTGCGGCAATTTGTTCAGGATAACTTGGTCCGCTGTTGCCGATTAAACTATCTACGCTTATTTGTGCCATTTGTTTTATTTTATATTGATATTAAATTTTTATTCTTTATTGGTCAGACGCTTCAAAAGCGTCAGACCATTTTACATAAATCCCAACTCCAATGCTGCTGCTTCGCTCATCATACTTCTGTCCCATGGCGGATTCCATGTTACTGAAACATGCACATCGTTTACACCTTCAATCTCTTTCACTTTCTGGTCAACCTCAACAGGAATTATTTGTGCTGCCGGACAACTTGGTGCAGTCAATGTCATTGTTATTTGCACGTTGTTGATAGGCAAAACATCAACGTTATAAATCAAACCCAAATCATAAATGTTCACCGGAATTTCCGGGTCATAAATGGTTTGAAGTTTTTCAATTACTTTTTCTTTTAACTGTTCTTCATTCATCATATTTATTCGAACTATCGGTCTGACCCTTATTATAATTGTTCTTTTAACTTATATACCAGCGCATAATTTTTCATCTGCTTCACCATCGAAAGCAAACCGTTGCTGCGTGTTTGCGCAAGATGTGTTGTCATTCCAATCTTATTTATAAAATCAAGTTTCGTATCAATAATTTCATCAGGTGTGTGACCTGATAAAACTCTTATTAACATACTTACCAAACCTCTTACGATTACTGCATCACTATCTGCTTTAAAAAAAATTCTTCCGTCCTGTTCATCAGCCACCAACCAAACCTGGCTTTGGCAACCTTTAATTTTATTATCATCAATTTTATATTCTGATGATAAAGGTTCTAACTTTTTTCCCAAATCAATGATGTATTCATATTTATCTTCCCAGTTATCAAACAATGAGAATTCATCTACAATTTCTTCTTCTGTTTCCCGTATGGTTTGTACTGTTTGCATTTCGACCTCACCCTAAATCCCTCTCCAAAGGAGAGGGATTTCAAGAGCGTTTATAATTTAACTTTCAAAATAAATAAGAGCCTGCCAATTCTCCCCCACCGGGGGAGTTAGAGGGGGCTTTACTTCAACATCTTAATTGCTTTCTCAACTCCTTTCACTAATTCATCCACTTCTTCTTTAGTGTTATACATCGCAAAAGATGCGCGTATGGTTCCCGGAATTTCAAACCTGTTCATCAAAGGCTGACAACAATGATGACCCGTACGAACCGCAATGCCATAATTATCTAATAAAATTCCCATATCCTGCGGATGAACGCCATCAACAATAAACGAGACAACGCTTGTTTTATGTTTTGCTGTTCCAATCAATCTTACACCTTCAATTTTTGAAAGCTTATCCATTGCATATTTTGTAAGCATTTCTTCATGCTTGCGAATGTTGTCTTTACCAACTTCATTTACAAAATCAAGTGCAGCTTTAAACGCAATTGTGTCTGCAATATTTGGTGTGCCTGCTTCAAACTTATATGGTAATTCGTTGTAAGTTGTTTTATCAAATGTTACATCTTTTATCATTTCACCACCACCCATGTACGGCGGCATTTCTTCCAGCAATTCTTTTTTGCCATACAATACGCCAACACCTGTTGGTCCGTAAACTTTATGGCTTGATATCACGAAGAAATCACAATCCATAGCCTGCACATCAATATTTAAATGAACAGAAGATTGTGCACCATCCACCAAAACCGGGATGTTATGCTGATGTGCTATTTCAATAATATCTTTTACAGGATTGATCGTTCCCAACGAATTTGACGCATGAACAATAGAAACAAATTTTGTTTTTGGCGTGATGAGTTTTTCAAATTCGCTCATCACTAACTCACCATTATCATCAACCGGAATTACTTTCAGTTTAGCTTTTTTTTCCAAACACAACATTTGCCACGGAACAATATTGGAATGATGTTCCATTCCTGATACAATTATCTCATCACCTTCTTTAATATTTTGTCTGCCATAAGTTGCTGCAACAAGATTGATACCTTCTGTTACGCCGCGTGTAAAAATTATTTCTTCACGATATTTT
>JAICKT010000231.1 GCA_025927795.1 Parafilimonas sp.
ATTTTTTGCCTGATATTTTTTCAAAAGCATGGATTGCTTCTAATACACTTACACCGTTCCCGCTTCCTAAATTAAATATATCACAAGCAGAAACATTTTTTTGATTGATCAGATACTGCAATGCTAAAGTATGTGCATTTGCAATATCGCATACATGAATATAATCGCGTATGCAACTGCCATCTCGTGTTGGATAATCATCACCATAAACAATCAATTCGGAAATTTTACCAATGGCAGTTTGCGTTATTGCAGGCACCAGGTTTTGCGGTTTACCAACAGGTAATTCTCCTATAAGGGCAGTAGGATGCGCACCCACAGGATTAAAATACCTTAGTAAAATTGAGTTACAATCAGATTGATTTGAAAAATCTCTTACAATCTGTTCACCCATTTGTTTAGTTGCACCATATGGAGATTCTGCTTTTTTTTCAGGCGATTTTTCCGTAACCGGTATTTCATCAGGATTGCCATAAACAGTGCATGAAGAAGAGAATACAAAATATTTAATCTTAAATTCTTTAATGCATTTAAGAATATTTATAAGAGAAAAAAGATTGTTTTCATAATATTCCAAAGGCTTTTCTACTGATTCGCCAACAGCTTTATATGCAGCAAAATGTATTACACCAGATATCTCTTCATGCTCCTGGAAAACAGCAAGTGTTTCATCAAAATTTTTCAGATCTACTTTATAATTTTTAACTTTTTTGCCGGTAATCTTTTCGATGCCATCAAGCAAATATGTGGTAGAGCGTGAATTATCATCAATAGAAATTACATCAAACCCATTTTCAATTAGGTCAACAATCGTATGCGAACCAATATACCCACAACCGCCGGTTACCAGAATTTTTTTCATTGATATGTCTTTCGCTAAAATCTGCATAAACTTTTATCATAGATTAATACAATAAGGTTTCGCAGATTTAATAAACTGCAAAATAATAAAACTAAACAGAAAATAGGTGAAAGAACCAGTAGATGGCTGCTGCAAGCAAAGCGCTAACAGGAATAGTAAGCACCCAAGCCCAAATAAGATTTATTGTTATTCCCCAACGTACAGCGCTAAAGCGTTTGGTTACGCCTGCACCAGCGATAGAACCTGCAATTGTATGTGTGGTGCTTACAGGTGCACCAAGATTTGCTGCTGTAAAAAGCGTAATTGCACCAGCAGTTTCAGCACAAACACCTTCGAGCGGTGTTACCTTAGTAATTTTTGTTCCCATAGTTTTTACAATTCTCCATCCGCCACTCATTGTTCCAAGCCCAATTGAAGTATAACACATAAAAGGAACCCATGCTGGTATCTGTGTTATGTTTGGAATTAAATGTTCTGCCACCATTGCTGCACCAATTATGCCTATTACTTTTTGCGCATCGCTGCCGCCATGACCTAAGCTAAATGTTGCGGAAGAAAGTAACTGCAGTCTTTTATACATGTTCATTGTTTTATATGCAGATTCAGCCCTGAAGTGATTAATAGAATAAGAAATAATGAAAATAATTCCTATTATAAGTAATCCCCAAAATTCAAATGGTTTTTTAAATTTTATGAAAATAAAACATGCACTAAGTGTTGCAATGATTATTGAAATCTTAAGCCAAAAATTTCTTTGAATGGTTACAATGGTAATGAACATTGAAATTATCATTCCTATAATTGGCGCGAGTAAAATAAAAAGGAGTGTTAAACTTATGCCGCCATTGAGCGACCAATTTATACTATGAAAACCCGAGTGTGCAATAGCAGCACCGGCAAAGCCGCCAATTAAAGTATGTGATGATGATGATGGAATGCCGTACCACCAAGTTAACAGGTTCCAGCATATAGCCGCAATAACACCTGCCAGTACCACAACAAGATCATAACTGCCTTTATTAACTGTTTTTGCAACTGTATTTGCAACCTCATGATCTCTGAAAACAAAGTATGCTACAAAGTTGAAAAATGCCGCCCAAATTACTGCCTGAAAAGGAGTGAGCACTTTTGTTGATACAATCGTTGCAATTGAATTTGCGGCATCGTGAAATCCATTTATAAAATCAAAAATTACTGAAAGAACAATGATTACAATAAGTAACGTTGACATTCGGCAGCTTTAATTGTAAGCGGTTGATTAGCTATGCATACTTTACGATAATAGATTCGATAGCATTTCCTGCGTCCTCACATTTATCTGTTGCAGTTTCCATTGCATGATAAACTTCTCTTTTTTTAATGAGCATTTTTATATCCTGCTCCATATCAAATAATCTTTCCACACACAAATCATAAATATCATCTGCCTGGTTTTCTATACTGTTTATTTTTACAAGCGCATTCGTCATTGCCTGCAAATTTTTCATATCGCGTAACCCTTCAACTGCTACTTTAATTTCATCAACAGCATAGCCAATTAAATTAGCTAATTTAAGTATTCCCTCATCTGCGTTACTAATATTGTAAAAGCAAATGCGTTTTGCTGATGAATAAATATAATCTGCAACATCATCTAATGTTGTAGCAAGATGATGTATATCTTCTCTGTCGAATGGTGTAATAAAAGTTCTGCTTAACTCTGTAAATATTCTGTGTGTTGTATCATCATTTTTATGCTCTGCATTTTCAACCTGGCTTAAAATACTAAAACGTTTGTTCCTGTCTGTTTCAGTAATAATATTTTTAAGCAATACACTCATTTCAGAAACAGTGTTAATTACTTCTTCAAACATGCTATAAAAAACTCTGTCTTTAGGCTGAAATATTTTCATTATAGAGTTTAATGCCATAAAACGTGTTTTTATATTAATTAATCAAATATCCATTTATTTAAAAAGATAATGATTTCTTAATAGCGGCAAGATAATGCTTAAGGATTGTTTGGCAACGATCAGCCTCAAATTTCATGTCTTTGAAACGAAAATTGTTATAAAAATTACACTGGAAATATCAATGGTGCTTACCAAAAAGTATTCAAAGACCGATGAGAAGTTTTATATAAGTTTGTTTAAATGAAGCAAAAATGGTTATTGCTTCACCTAAAAAAGATTTTCGAAAGGTATAATGATTTGCGAGTTTTAGCTTTCCGAAAATTTGAATTCGTTGTTCATGCACCATCAACTTCCGATTAATAATAAATTAGAAAAAAACAGAGTTGTTAAGGCGGCGCTTTTTAATAAAGGCATAGGAAAAACTGAGCCACACAAACACAATAATTATTTTGAAATCATTTATCTCTCACAAGGCAGCGGTTATCATTACATTGATTTGAACAAATATGCCATCACTCCTCCTGTAATGTTTTTTGTTCGGCAAGAGCAGGTGCATTATTGGGAGATTACCTCAAAACCGGATGGTTATGTTGTAATCATTCGTAAATCATTTGTTGAACAGAGTCTTGACAGTGAGCTTAATGCTTTACTTGCAAACATCAGCACCGAATCTTGTTTGCATTTATCAAACACAAACACAATTGAAAAAATATTGCAATTGTTGACAGAAGAAAATAATGGGAGTGGAAGCAATAACTTTCAAATCACTGAAGGTTTGCTAAAATCACTATTGGCTAAAGTATTGGATGTATCGAAACCTGTGATTACAAAGCAGGAACATAAATCAGATCTGTTTCAAACTTTCATTCAGTTGTTGAGCGCTGATAATGGAATCAAAAATAAAGTGTCTTATTATGCCGAGAAATTAAACACCACACCCCAAAATATTAATGCCGCATGTCAAAAAAGTATTCAAAAGCCGGCTACGGAAGTGTTATCAGAATTTGTTTTAAATGAAGCAAAGCGGTTGTTGCTGTACACCGACAAAACAATTTCTGAAATTGCTTTTGCGCTTGAATTTACTGACCCTTCTCACTTTGTAAAATACTTTAAAAAAATGGTTAACTGCACGCCTCAAGCGTTTAGACATACAAATGCCTAATACCACACTATTTTCAAATATACCATAACAGGTTTCATAGTTATCGCATCTTCGTGCATTCACAGTTTTTTAATTAACAAACAAAATTTTGAGAGCCTACTTTAATTGCATGCGCGTTGCTTCTTCTTTAAAGGATACTATTGTTTTAAGGAGTAGTGCGTTTACAATCTGTCGCAACTTTCACTTTGTATATCGCAGAAATTCCTTAATAAAAAAGATTGCATTTTTCTTTATTGAAATTATTTTATCTAAGGAAATGAATCATTAATAAATTGAAGACAAAAATTATGTCGAAGATTCAGTTAAAATGTTTTTCGTTTGTTCTCGCGGCATTTATTTGTTGCAATGCAGCATTATCGCAAAATACCACAAACACGACGTTACAAGAGTTGTTGCAACAAGCAGAAAAAAATTATCCTTCCATTGTTGCAAAAAAAGCTCAAATGAAAGCTAGCGAGGCGGCAATAGCAATTCAACAGAATACAATTGTTCCTTCTCTTGATGCAGCTTATCAAACAGACTATGCAACCTACAACAATATTACCGGCATGGCGTTTCCGCAATATCTTGTTCCGATAAGCGGACCGCCTTCATCATCTAATAATATGACTGGTGTGTTTGGAAGTGCAGCAAGTTTATTGCTTAACTGGCAACCTTTCACATTTGGTCAACGCAATGCACAAATTAATGTCGCAAAAGAAAATTATAAACTAAGTCTTGCCGATGAGAATAATACTTTGTTTCAATTGAAAGTAAACGTTATTGCAACATGGCTGAACATATTATATGCAGATGAACTCACAAAAGTTTACGAAGAAAATATTCAGCGTATCCAAGCGCAATTGAAGCAGATTAATGCACTTGTGAAAAGCGGAATAAGACCAGGTTCTGATACTTCACTCTTCCAGGCGGAGTTATCGAAAGGCAATATTGATTTATACAATCTGCAACTGTATAAAAAGCAACAGCAAAATAATTTGAGTGAATTAACTGGTGTTACTGCATCCACAATCGTTACAGATAGTTCTCTTGCGCATCGACTTCCTTCCATTGCAATTTATGATAGTACTACAATAAATCCTTTGTTAGAATACAGTCAGCAACAAATACAAGTACAGCAGGCAAACAGAAATGTTATTCAAAAAGCAGTTCTTCCAAAATTAACTGCATGGAGTACAGCCTATGCAAGGGGCTCAGACATTAAATACGACGGCACAGTAAAAAGTACCGATGGTTTTGCATTTAGCCGTTATAATTACGGTATTGGTTTACAGTTAAGCATTCCTATTCTTCAGTTTACTTACACACGGTTACAATTGCAACAACAGGATGCAGTAATACAAAGTTATCAGGCGCAGTTACAACAAACACAACAACAACTACAAAGAGATAGTTTGAATGCTTTTGAAAGTATGGATAATGCTATGAAAGTTGTAAAAGAAACGCCGGTACAATTAAATGCAGCTAACACTGCTTATCGTTCGATGCTCAGTCGCTACAACGCAGGATTGGCAAGCTTTGCAGATTTGATTCAAACACAATATGCGTTAATAAAAGCTGAAACTGATGTGAAACAATCATACCTGGATGTATGGAAAGCATTGCTGCAACAGGCGGCGGTAAAAGGAAATGTAAACATTTTTTTAAGTCAGGTAAAGTAATGGGAATTAAAAAATTTCTCGAAGCACTATCATAACCGATTACTATGAATTTAATTGCAGGAGCGTTAAGAAAACCAGTTACAATAATTGTAACAGT
This sequence comes from Parafilimonas sp., assembly GCA_025927795.1. Lineage (GTDB taxonomy): Bacteria > Bacteroidota > Bacteroidia > Chitinophagales > Chitinophagaceae > Parafilimonas. The sequence continues at coordinate 5,675 of JAICKT010000231.1, forward strand.
ATTCGCTATCGCATTCTTTTCATACTTGTCAATACGTAACATGCGTATTGATATCTTTCCACAATTAGGATTGCCCACCATTTATGTAGCGCAACCTTATGGCGGACTCTCGCCGGATCAAATGGAAGGTTTTGTGACTTCTTATTATGAGTATCACTTTCTGTATGTAACAGGTGTAAAATATGTCGAATCAAAATCAATACAAGGCGCAGCGGTTTTAAAAATACAATTCCAGGAAGGTACTGATATGGCGCAGGCAATGGCTGAAGTTGTTGGCTATGTAAACCGTGCAAGAGCGTTTATGCCGCCGGGAACAGTGCCGCCATTTATTACGCGCTTTGATGCAGGCAGCGTACCTGTTGGTCAGCTTGTTTTTACTTCTGAAACAAAAACATTAGGCGAGATACAAGACCTTGCTCTGTTTAGGGTGCGACCTATGTTTTCAACTTTGCCGGGTGTATCAGCACCGCCTCCTTTTGGCGGTAATCAGAAAACGGTAATAGTGCGTGTTGACCCACAGAAATTACAAAATTATCATTTGTCGCCTGATGCCGTTGTACAAGCCATTGCAAAATCAAACACAATCACACCTGCAGGCAATGTTCGCATTGGTGATGAAACTTACATCACTTCCGAAAACGCAGTGGTAGATAATATAAAAACATTAGAGAATGTTCCGCTTACAACGGGAAATAATGCAGCAGTTTATATTCGTGACATTGGTACAGTAGAACTCGGCTCAGATATAACTACCAGTTATGCACTTATCAATGGAAAACGTTCTGTTTATATACCTGTAACAAAAAGAGCAGATGCTTCTACGTGGGACGTAGTTCAAAGAGTAAAGGCTGCATTGCCCGATATGCAGGCAGCAATTCCTTCTGATATAAAGCTCAGTTATGAGTTTGACCAATCTGGTTATGTAATCAATTCACTTAAAAGCCTGATGTTTGAAGGTGGTTTGGGTGCTATACTTACCGGACTAATGGTGTTGCTTTTTTTGGGTGACAGAAGAAGCGCGATTATTGTGGTGCTTACCATTCCTCTTGCATTGTTAAGTGGAGTGATATTTCTTTTTGTTTCCGGGCAATTGCTCAACATAATGACGCTTGGCGGTCTTGCTCTTTCCGTTGGAATACTTGTTGACCAGGCGACAGTAACAGTTGAAAACATTCATCAGCATTTAGAAATGGGAAAAACAAAAGCACGTGCCATTGCCGATGCCTGCAAGGAAGTTGCTATTCCTCTCGTGCTTATTTTGTTGAGTATTCTTGCGGTATTTGTGCCTGCATTATTTATGACAGGCATTCCAAAGTCAATGTTTATGCCGCTTTCACTTGCTGTGGGGTTTTCGATGATTGCATCTTATTTTCTTGCACTCACTTTTGTGCCGGTGATGTCGAACTGGTTGTTGAAG
>JAICKT010000612.1 GCA_025927795.1 Parafilimonas sp.
AGATATTATATTATTTTACAGTTGAATGATGAACCGCAACAATTACAATAATCCTTTCACTACTTCAACTACTTTATCCAAATTACTTGCATCTTGTCCGCCGGCTGTTGCTAAAGTTTTTTGTCCGCCGCCGCCACCTTTAATTAATGGTGCAATATTTTGTTTGATGATTTTTGAGGCATCAAGATTTTTATCAGCAGATAATTTATCATCAATCATAATTAATACGGAAGCTTTTCCTTGAATGTTAGATACCAGCGTAACAAAAAATAAATCTTCATGACCTTCTGCAATTAGCGAATGTTTTAAGTCGAAAGCTAATTTCTTTAAAGCATCTGCATTGCTTACTTCAACTTCTTCACCGATAAAACTTATATTTTTTATGATTTGAATGCGCTGCATTAAAATATTTCGTGTTGTTTGCAGTTGCTTTGCTTCAAAACTTTCTACTTGTTTTTTTAGCTCTGCATTTTCGGTTGATAAATTTTCAATTGCTTTTGAAATATCTTTTGGGTTTTTTAATGCTTCACGAACAGAAGCTAACTGCTGAAACTGTTGCTGTATCAATGTTTCAGCAGCATTTCCGCTTACGGCTTCAATACGGCGAACACCAGCAGCAACAGAAGTTTCTAATTTAATTTTAAAAAAACCAAGCTCACCGGTTGCACCAACATGCGTGCCACCACACAGCTCAACAGAATAATGTGGGTCAATAATAACAACGCGAACAATATCACCATATTTCTCACCAAACAAAGCCATTGCACCAAGTTTTAATGCTTCGTCTTTTGGCATTTGTTTTATAACGACAGGAATATTCTCGCGAATTTTTTCATTCACGATGGCTTCTACTTTTGCAATTTCTTCATCGCTCATTTTTGCGAAGTGAGAAAAATCGAAACGTAAATGTTCTGCATTTACCAAACTGCCTTTTTGCTGCACATGTGTTCCCAAAACTTTGCGCAAAGCCGCATGCAGCAAATGTGTTGCGCTGTGATGAATTGCAGTTTGCTTTCTTTTTGCAAAATCAACTTTTGCAATAATATCTTCATTAATGTTTGCAGGTAAAGAATCGGTGTAATGAATGATGAGATTGTTTTCCTTCTTAGTGTCCCTCACCCCTAACCCCTCTCCACGAGTGGAGAGGGGAATTAAAAAGCCTGTATCTCCAACCTGCCCCCCGCTTTCTGCATAAAATGGTGTTGATTCTAAAACGATTTGGTACTGCTCTTTACCTTTTGATTTTACTTTCCTGTATTTCGCAATTTTTGTTTTAAGTTCAGTTGTATCATAACCAACAAAATCACTTAATGCAATATTATCGTTTACAACAACCCAATCTTCTGTATCGATTGCTGTTGCTGCGCGTGAACGGTTTTTTTGTTGTTGAAGAAGTTCATCATACCCTTGCATATCAACTTTCCATCCTTCTTCTTGTGCGAGTAAGTTTATTAAATCAATTGGGAATCCATAAGTATCAGTTAGCTTGAATGCAAATATTCCAGGTAATATTTTTTTCTCTAAAATATGACTATAAGAACTTTTAATAATCATTTCATCCCAAAACTCTTGTTTTCTTTGGTCAACTTCATCGCTATCAGTAACAATTGTTGTAATTTTTTGCCTTGTCCAATTATAAAAATGTTTCAATCCTTTTTCTAATGTCCTCAAGAAACTTTCTTCTTCTTCCTTTATAACTTTTGTTACAAAATCTTTTTGCTGATTGAGTTCTGGAAAAACATTTTCAAATTGTTTTGCAATGATTGAAACCAATTGAAATAACAACGGTTGTTTATAATCAAGATATGAATAATAATAACGAACAGCTCTGCGCAGAATTCTTCTTATAACATAACCTGCGCCTGTGTTTGATGGTAA
>JAICKT010000362.1 GCA_025927795.1 Parafilimonas sp.
ATTTTATTGAAGCGGGCAAAGGCGGTGGTATTGCTTTTGGTTTATCAGAAAAAATAGATGAAGCAATAGTGAATAAAGAAATCATTGTTGATCCCAAAATTTATCACACAGTAAATGAATTGAAAAACGGCTGGGGATCTGCGCCAATTAAAACAAAACATGGCTGGCTTCACCTGGCACATGGTGTGCGCAACACCGCGGCTGGCCTGCGTTACACACTATATATGTTTATGACAGGCTTGAATAATCCTGCAAAAATTATTTATAAACCTGCCGGTTATTTTTTAGCACCGGAAGGAGAGGAGCGGGTTGGTGATGTTTCAAATGTTGTATTCAGTAATGGATGGATTTTAGATGATGATGGAATAGTTTATATTTATTACGCATCATCAGACACAAGAATGCATGTTGCAGTTTCGAGCATTGAAAAATTATTGGATTATGTAATGAATACGCCTGCTGATGGTTTGCGTTCTGCAACATCTGTTCAAACAGTAATAAATATTATTGATAAGAACAAAGCATATCTCAAAAATAAAAAAGAGCCGGTACTTGTGAATGGTGAATCATGAATGAATAATAACAATGAAAAATGGACGATATATCGAAATTAAATTTCAAAATTTCCCAATCCATAATCCTAAAATTTAAAAGAGATGTTGAACAGCAATTGTTCTCTATTCTTGATTACTGGATGAAGTATGCAATTGATAGAGTAAACGGAGGCTTTATCGGAAAAATTGATAATGAAAATAATGCTGATTCATCAGCACCAAAAGGCGCTGTTTTAAATGCAAGAATTTTATGGAGTTTTTCTGCTGCTTTTAATCAATATAAAAACAAAAAGTATTTTGATGTTGCAACAAGTGCATTTGAATACATAGAAAAACATTTTTTTGATAAAGAGTTTGGCGGTGTGTTTTGGATGGTTGATGCAAAAGGAAATATGCTTGATTCAAAAAAACAAATCTATGCTCAGTCTTTTTGTATTTATGGTTTAAGTGAGTATTATATCGCATCCCGAAATACAAGTGCTTTAAATACAGCCTTACAGCTATTCGATTCAATTGAAGAATATAGTTATGACGCTTTAATGAAAGGTTATCTTGAAGCATTTACAAGAGAATGGGTTGAACCGGATGATTTTCGTTTGAGTTTAAAAGATGCCAACGAAAAAAAAACAATGAATACGCATCTGCATATTATTGAAGCATATTCAAATTTGTATAAAGTACATCCAACATCAGCTTTAAAAAATAAAATAATAGAATTGTTTGAACTGTTTGATACATATTTCATCAACCAAAAAACATTTCATTTAAAATTATTTTTTGATGAAGCCTGGAATGAAAAGCCAGGTGTTATTTCTTATGGACATGATATTGAAGCCGCATGGCTGTTACAACGTTGTGCAGAAATAATTGAGCATGAAAATTGGATACTAACATTTAAACAATATGCTTTAAAAATTGCGGATGCTGCTGCAGAAGGTTTGGGCACTGATGGCGGATTGTGGTATGAATATGATGAATCACATCAAACACTTATAAAAGAAAAACACTGGTGGGTGCAGGCAGAAGCAATAGTTGGTTTTTTTAATGCATGGCAATTAAGTGGCGATGAAAAATATTTGCACTACGCAATAAATAACTGGCAATTCATAAAACAATATATAATTGATAAAATAAATGGTGAATGGTTTTGGGGAATAAGAGAAAATTATAGTATTATGCAAAACGAGGACAAGGTTGGTTTATGGAAATGCCCTTATCATAATTCAAGAGCTTGTTTAGAAATAATAAATCGTATCGTATGAAGAATTCTTACACAAAAATTATTTCTCACTTTATACTGCTTCTGATTTTTTTCTTGTTAGGTAACACTCAATCAAATGCACAGCCGGTAAAAAAACATGGTGCTTTGCATGTACAAGGTATTCAATTGTTAGACGAACATAACCAGCCTGTTGTTTTACGCGGAATGAGTTTTGGCTGGAGTTGTTTTCATCCAAGATTTTATACAGCAGGCGCAGTAAGTACTTTGGTGCATGATTGGGATTGTACTGTAATAAGAGCTGCATTAGGTGTTGAGCCAGCACATGGTTATAAAGAAGATTCTGCAACGCAAATAAAATTAATAAGAACAGTTGTTGAAGCATGCATTAAAGAAGGCATATATGTTATTATTGATTGGCATAGTCATAATATTAATTTAAAAGAAGCAAAGGCTTTTTTCAAAACAATGGCAACGGATTATGGAAAATATCCAAACATAATTTATGAGTTGTATAATGAGCCGGATTATGAATCGTGGGATAGTGTGAAAATTTATGAAAGAGAAGTTATTTCAATAATCCGTGCTATTGATAAAGACAATTTAATTTTAGCCGGTTGCCCACATTGGGACCAGGATATTAATCTTGTTGCCGCATCTCCCTTAACTAATGTTTCAAATGTTATGTACACTATGCATTTTTATGCAGGTACACATAAGCAATATCTGCGTGATCGTTGCGATTCCGCATTAAGCAAGGGTATTCCAATTTTTATTTCAGAATCTGCCGGTATGGATGCAAGTGGTAATGGACCTATCAACGATGAAGAATGGCAGCGCTGGATTGATTGGTGCGAGCAGCATAAAATAAGCTGGATAACATGGTCTGTTTCTGATAAAGATGAAACCTGTTCTGTGTTGCAGAAATCGGCTTCATCAAACGGCGGATGGAAAGATGAAGACCTGAAAGAATCAGGAATTAAAGTGAGAGATAAATTGAGAAAGTATTAATGTTGTAAATAACATTCATCACATTAAATCATCAATATGAAAAAAATTATTCTTTTAGTATTGCTTGTAATAAACTTAAAAACATTTGCACAAAAATTTGAAAGTATTGCTGCAACACCACCAATGGGTTGGAATAGCTGGAACACTTTTCAAACAAATATTTCAGAAGATTTAGTAAAAGGTATTGCTGATAGTTTGGTTTCATCGGGTATGAAAGATGCCGGCTATACTTATATTGTTTTAGATGATGGATGGATGGCAATGCAGCGTGATAGTGTTTCAGGCGATCTTGTTGCCGACCCAAAAAAATTTCCACATGGCATTAAAGCGCTTGCCGATTATATTCATTCAAAAGGCTTAAAGTTTGGCTTATATAATTGTGCAGGAACAAAAACGTGCGCTGGTTACCCTGGCACACGTGGCTATGAATACCAGGATGCGCGTTTTTATGCTTCGCTTGATATTGATTATTTAAAATTTGATTGGTGCTATACAGATAGTTTAAATGCGCAGGAAGCTTATGGTACTATGAGTAAAGCATTGTTCGCTGCAAGAAGACCAATTGTGTTTAGTTTATGTGAATGGGGAAGTCATCAGCCATGGTTATGGGCTGCAAAAGATGGAGAGTTATGGCGCACAACAGGTGATATTGGTGTATGCTATCAGGGCGATACTGTTATAAGCGGAGGATGGAAACCAAATTGCGTAATGAAATGTGTTGATTTGAATGAACCATTGCGCAAATATGCTGGACCTGGTCATTGGAATGATCCCGATATGCTTGAAGTTGGAAACGGAATGAGCGCTGCTGAAGACAGAACACATTTTTCGTTGTGGTGTATGATGGCTGCGCCATTGATTGCAGGAAATGATATAAGAAAAATGACTCCGGAAACAAGAATGATTTTAACGAATAAAGATGTTATTTCTGTTGACCAGGATGCGCTTGGTGTACAGGGTTGGCGATATGTAACAAAAGATAGTTTGGAAACATGGTTTAAGCCTTTGAACAATGATGATTGGGCTGTATGTTTTGTGAATCGTTCCCGACAACCACAAAAAATAAATTTTGATTGGAAGAATGAAAACGTAAACGATACGCTTTCATCAAGACAATTAAATGCATCTTCAACAACATATAAAATCACAGATGTGTGGATGAAAAAAAGTTTGTCAACCACCTCAAAACCTTTAAGTGCAACTGTTGCTCCGCATGATGTACTGATGTTGCGGTTAAATAAATAATTCATACAAATTAAGCGTGAAATAACAGGTTTGCATTGTATGTATTTTGATAAGGATAAAACAATTTATACCAGAAAATTGTTAGGACGATAAATAAAGATATCTCAAAGAAAAAGGTGTTATATTATGCAATGCCGTTTCTCTTTTAATCACTATTCTTAAAGCTTACTTATGTTTTATACTCCATCAGAAGATCGTTACCAAAAAATGCAATATAACCGTTGCGGAAAAAGCGGATTATTGCTGCCTGCAATATCACTCGGCTTATGGCATAATTTCGGTTCTGTCGATGTTTTTGAAAATGGCAGAAAAATAATTCATCATGCTTTTAATAATGGTATAACGCATTTTGATTTGGCTAATAATTATGGACCATTGCCTGGTTCTGCAGAAGAAAATTTCGGTAAAATTTTAAAGAAAGATTTTAATGGTTACCTGCGTGATGAATTGGTTATATCTTCAAAAGCTGGTTATTTAATGTGGCCAGGTCCTTATGGTGAATGGGGCTCGC
>JAICKT010000111.1 GCA_025927795.1 Parafilimonas sp.
AAAACTTCAGGCTGCGTTAAACCCGTAGCAGAAATTGCAAAGCGCGGAACATGATTTGCATTTTCAGATGCGGTTAAAAACATAAAATATTCAGAGCCATAACTAAAATCAAATATGCGCTGAAAATCTGCGCCGCCATTCCATTTTATCAGGCATTCAATTGTGTAATCACTATCAAGCTTACTTAAAAAATTATCGTTAGAAAAATCGTTGGGCGCGAGCTTTACATATTGATTATCTCCGTTAAACTGCAAAGCACTGTCAATGCAGGTTAGTTGACTAAACGAAGAAGTTGATAAGAAAAGGAATGCTAAGAAATTTAAAGCAGAGATGCGTAAAAATAATTTCATTTGTACATAGTTGAGTTTAGATATAAATTTATTACAACCAATTATTATGCCTGATATATTTTAGAAGCAAATCATTCACGAGATGAATAGCTTTTAGAATGTTGAATTGTATGCAAACATAAAAATCATTTCTTAATTCTCCCACGAGATTTTATTTGCTGAATATTATAATGTTCATTACTTAGCATTTCTTAATGCATTATTTTAAAAATTTATCATGAAGAAATTACTGTTTCTCTTTCTTATATTAATAACTATAATTGCTAATGCGCAAACATCCAAACCGTTTTCTGTAATTGCATATTATGATGGCGATGCAGCACGCATTGATGCTTATCCTATTGAAAAACTCACGCACATTATTTTTAGTTTTTGTCATTTAAAAAATAATGAACTGTATGTTAAGAATATGCAGGACACACTAACCATTCAGCATTTGGTTGAATTAAAAAAAAGAAATCCATCTTTAAAAATTATTTTATCATTAGGAGGGTGGGGCGGATGTGCACCTTGCTCTCAAGCATTCTCAACTGACGAAGGCAGAAAAACATTTGTGCATTCAGTGAAAGAAGTAAGTGAATATTTTCATACCAATGGAATTGATATTGATTGGGAATATCCAACCATTGAAGGTTTTCCCGGACATCAATATATGCCGCAAGACAAACCTGATTTTACCAAATTAATGCAAACACTTCGTGATACATTAGGTAACAAATACGAAATAAGTTTTGCTGCAGGCGGCTTTCAAAAATTTTTAAATGAGTCTGTTGATTGGAATGCTATTGCGCCAATTGTTGATAAAGTAAATTTAATGTCGTATGATTTAGTGAACGGCAACAGCACGGTTACAGGTCATCATACACCTCTCTATTCAACACCTGAACAAATTGAATCTGCAGATAATGCTATTCGTTTTTTTGATTCGATTCATTTTCCATTAAACAAAGTGGTTATTGGCTCCGCGATGTACGGAAGAATATTTAATGTAAATGTTGATGCGGATAATGGTTTATATCAGCCCGGAAGTTTTGACCACGGCATCTCGTTCAAAAATTTCAATCTCGATTCAATGCAACAACAAGGTTATGTTTATTATTGGGATGATACAGCCAAAGCGCCTTACATGTATAATAAAACAGCAAAGAAGCTTTTTAGTTATGATAATGAACGCTCAATGTCGTTAAAAACAAAATATGCAATGGACAAAGGCTTAAACGGAATTATGTTCTGGCAATTAGGTGATGATAAACCGGAGCATGGTTTGCTTGATGCGATTGACAGCACGCTGCATCATTAAAACTTTTGCGTTGGTAAGAGATTTGAAATCTATTCTGCGAACCTGCTTTTCGCATCTTCATAATTTATAATCTTTAATTATGTACTCTGCCGGCTTCATCTTCTGCACCGGTTGTTCTATCTCTTTTTTCTTTTAATTTATCATTACCAAAACTATGTGTGTAAGTAAGTTTGAAAGAAGGCATTGAAAATTGAATACGAATGTTGGTTACAAGATTTTGCTTAGGATAATTTGTACCAAAGTCGAACACACTTGTACTTAAAATATCTGCTGCATTAAATATGAATGAACCCCATTTGCCCGGTAGTTTTTTCCTTATACCAATATCAAGCGACCCGTAAGGCTTGAGTTTATAAATGCCAAATAACTGTGTACTTTGATAGCTGCCTGTAATTTCTGCAGTACAATTTTTTGGCAATGTAAAACGCATGTTGGCATTGATGTTTATGTTGCTTTGATTAAAGCTTAAAGTCTCGCCTTTATAGAGCGCATTGGTTTGCTGCCATATACCGGTTGCACTTGCCTGCAGGTACCACCATTTAGTAATAGTAAGCGGTACAACAATTACCATTGCAGCCGTTTTCTGATTGATTAAGTTTTCGGCGGACAAAACAATTTTATTGGTAACAGAATCTGAATGCGGCTGAAAACCTGCGATGGCATTATGCTCTACCGACCAGGATAATGAAAGCAAATAATTTTTAAAACTATAATCTGCCTTAAAATTATCAGAAAATGAAGGCTGCAATGACGGATTACCTGTTAGCAACGTATTGGAATTTGAATAGTAAGTAAATGGTGCAAGATCGTTAAGTGTTGGTCTTGTAATACGCCTGCTGTAAGAAAGATTTATGCTGCTTTTCTCATTCAATTTATGTGATAGAAAAACACTCGGAAAAAAATTGCTGTAATGCCGGTCAACAATATTCTTTTTATCTTCTGTTCCAAGATTTGAATTGGTATGTTCGTAACGTAAACCTGCTTTTGCTTCGGTGTTTTCGTTTATGGTTATATTGAATGACGCATAAACTGCACTGTAATCTTCTTTTAGTTTATAATTTGCAGAAAGCGAATCATCTTTTATCCAGGCATTTTGCTTAATACGCTCAAAGCTTATATCGTTATGAAAAGAAGAAATTGTTTGCTTTATACCTGCATCAACACTTATATTTTTAGATATTTTCTTTGAGAAGTCAACCGAGCCCACCCAAAAATTAATGGGTGTTTTTTTACCGCTTCTAAATACATCATCATAAATATATTCTCCTGTCGCATTGTAATACGAACTATGATAATTTACCGGCTGATTATTGTAATAATAAATATAGTCAGCATTAAACGCCAGCTTATCTGTTTCATTAAAGTTACGTTGCAGGTTTATGTTGACGCCGTAGTTATACCAGTGATTCATTTCGCTGTTGTCGAGATGGGTAAGTGTATCAAAGGAACCATTTTTATATGCAGCGCTTATATTATGTTCTGCCTGTGTGTACATATTATCATAACCGGATAACAATATGCCTGCAATGGTTTTTTTATTAATCTGCCAGTCGAGCCCAAACCGCCCGTTTATATTACGTGTTGTATCGTGCCTGTTTGCTTTAAGGTAAGTTTCGTTTAAAGTATCGTTATTTGAAATGGCACTATAGCCGGAAACAGGTAACGGTTTTTTTACTCTTGAATAAGATACATCGCCATAAACATTTATTCTTCCTTTGCGATGATTAATATTAACCGATGCTTCTGTGATTGGACCTCTGCCATAGCCTAACGTTAAAGAATATGATCCATTAGTGCCGGTATTATTATTTTGTTTCAGTACAATATTTATATAGCCAGCATTACCTTCTGCATCAAGATTTGCTGGTGGTGTTGTTATCAGTTCTATTCTTTCAATATTGTTTGCGCTCATGCCATTTAGCAATTGTATAACTGCACTTACCGGCATATAATTTATTTTTCCGTTTATCATTACCACAACGCCGTCTTTCCCGTTCATGGCAATAGTATTATTTTGATGATCTACAACAATACCCGGCGAACGTTCTAATACTTCCAATGCTGTATTACCTGCAGATGTTATGCTTGATGCAACATTTATTACAAGACGGTCAATCTTTTGCTCGAGAAATGGTTTTCTTGCCTGCACTTGTACAGTTGCCAAAGTTGCCGAAGCTTCTCTTAATGTTATGGCTCCGACATTTTTATTTTCATTCTTTTGAATATTGAAAGTTGATAAATATAACTTTTCAAAACCCGCATAGCTTACATCAATAATATAACTGCCTGCAGTAATATTTTCAAATGCAAATGTGCCTGCAGTTTTACTTATTTCACCTTTCACTAAAGAAGAATCTTTTGCGTTAAGAAGCAGTACATTGGCATTAGCAAGCGGGTTGCCATTTGTCATTTGAACAACACCATGCACAGATGTTTGTGCATTTAGATTTTTAGTAATTAGAATGAAAAAAAATCCGCACATAGCAATCAGCAGAATAGTTTTCATAAGTTAGCCTTAGGAACACTAATTTATGATTTTTTATTCATAATCTTATTTAATATGACACTATTTTTTAAGCCTGGCGATTGCAATTGTGATAAAGAAAATACCGGGTTTATAATTAGAGAAATTCAACTAAATGCAATACACATGGTTATGAAAAACGAACAGCCATATACAACATTAAATAACAGCGCACAAATGCTGTTGCTGTGTTTAGGAACATGGGACATGCACGGCAAAGAAGCTGAGCAGCCGACATTTGATGCATTATAAGTATTACCGAATAAGAAATTTATACATTATCACTCCCAACAAGCATCGCAGAAATATTACCGTTGGTTTCTTCAACCTTCACATAATCATCCGGAGCAGTGGCAATAGAATACCCAACATAATCAGGTTTAATGGGAAATTGTTTATGCATACGTTCAACTAACACCAGCATTTGAATTCTTTTCGGATGAAACTGCATAAATGGTTTCAGCGCATACAATAAAGTTTTTCCGGTGTTGCTTACATCATCAACGAGTAAAACATTTTTATTGTCGAAATTCATTTCTTCGCTCAAAGTAATTACCGCAGGCTTATGTTTATCTAAATGCAGCGAAATAATTTTTATGGGAGAGGAAATATATTTTTTAAGGTCTTCAGCAACATGCGAAGCAATAAATTTACCCGCACTTCCAACACCAAATTTACCTGCACCTTCAATGCCGATAATAATAAGTTCAGCATCATCTTCGCTTAACTGTTCGGCAACTTCAAGTGCAACCCGATGCAGTTTTTCAGCAATTACTTCACCGGAAAGTATGGTTCTGTTTTCCATATAATCAAAAATAAGGTAAGCATTTTACAAAAGGCGCAAAGGCAAAACTTTATCTTCGCAAACGGATAAAGTTTCAGTGTTTCAAGGTTGCAAAGTTTCAAAAGTTATTTAATTAATAAGTAAAACTTTTTAAAACTATGAAATACTAAAACTATTGAAACATACAAACTATTTATGCAGATTCTTTTTCAATTGATATTTATAATTATTGTAATCGCGGCTGTTTTTTTATTCTCAAAAAAAATTGGCGAGATAAGAAGAAATATTTTATTGGGCAGGGATGAAGCAATAAACGATAATAAAAACCTGCGTTGGAAAAATGTATTGCTGCTTGCGTTCGGACAAAAGAAAATGTTTCGCAACCCTCTTGTAGCAGTAATGCATTTTATAATTTATGCAGGATTTATTATCATCAATATTGAAGTGCTTGAAATTGCGATTGATGGTTTATTAGGCACGCATAGAATTTTTGCAAAGCCGCTTGGTTTTTTGTATCCGTGGCTGATTGATGCATTTGAATTTTTAGCTGTTGGCGTTCTTACCGTATGCATTATTTTTTTATTAAGAAGAAATGCGTTGCATGTAAAGCGTTTATGGATGAAAGAATTAAACGGTTGGCCAAAAAGCGATGCCAATTATATTTTGATTACTGAGATTTTGTTAATGAGTTTTTTTCTAACGATGAATGCTGCAGATACAACTTTACAACAACGCAACTATGGCGAATATGCACAACATTTAACAGGCAATTTTTCCTTTTCAGTTTGGTTGCAGCCTTTGTTTGCACACATGAGCAATCATTCTTTAATGATATTGGAAAGAACCTGCTGGTGGCTGCATATCATCGGCATATTTACCTTCTTAAATTATCTTCCTTATTCAAAGCATTTGCATATTTTATTTGCTTTTCCCAATGCTTATTATGGAAGACTTGAACCAAAAGGCAAGCTTGATAATATGCCCGAAATTCAGAATGAAGTTTTATATGCAATGCAACCTGAACTTGCACCAACTGATGCAATAAACGAAACGCATAAAAAATTTGGTGCTAAAGATATTTTTGATTTAAGCTGGAAAAATTTATTGGATGCATACAGTTGTACCGAATGCGGAAGATGCACGGCTGCCTGTCCTGCAAACATCACCGGTAAAGTTTTAAGTCCGCGATTAATAATGATGAAAACACGTGACAGAGCGGAAGAAGTCGGTCGCAATATCAACACAAATAAAAATTTTATTGATGATAATAAAACGTTGTTGCATGATTATATAACACCTGAAGAATTGCGCGCCTGTACCACCTGCCAGGCTTGTGTGGAAGAATGCCCTGTAAGTATAAACCCGCTTGATATTATTGTACAATTAAGAAGATATTTGGTAATGGAAGAAAGCAATGCACCGCAAGAATGGAATGCGATGTTCAGCAACATAGAAAACAATTTTGCACCCTGGAAATTTTCACCTGATGAAAGAGATAAATGGGCGGAGGAAGCCCCTCTAAATCTCCCCGAAGGGGAGACCTGAAACTGGTTTATAAAAAAATAACACACTAATAATTTTTAACTTTTAAGCCTTCCCTTAGGGAAGGTTGAATGGGCTTTTGGTACAATTATGGAAACAATAACTGTATTGTTAACTATAAAATTAATTTTATGGACAACTTAGAAGTAAAAGGTAAATGGAATGAATGGAAAGGAAAATTAAAACAAGCATACGGTGATCTTACCGACGATGATTTGAAATACGAAGAAGGAAAAGACGATGAATTATGGGGAAGAATACAAAATAAAACAGGTAAAACCCGTGACCAATTGGTTAATTGGCTAAAAGGTCGAGATACAAGAAATTAATAAGCCGATGCTTGCTATAAAGTCCCGCCTGGTGCGGGATTTTTTATTACAATTTCTGCAGAATTTTTACTTCATCATTTACAATACTGTCAATAATTTCAAGCTCATCTGTAACTGTTTTTATCGAGCTTAATAAGCTGCGCGTTTTTGTTTGCATTTCTGATTTACCTTCTTCAATTTCCTTCTGTCTTTGCTGCAGCAGCGTTTGAACTTTATTCATAATTGGCGCGTTGCGATTAGAAGCAGAAGTTTTTAAAGCTTCCCCTTTTAATACACATTCTGCGCGCTTAAACTTATCATTTATATTATTGATTAAAATAGTAAAATCCGTATCGTGTAAATTATAATCATATCTTTTAATTAAAGATGATAATGATGCAATACGCGCAGTTAGCATATAACTGCTTGACACAAACTGGTGATAAAAAGCAAGGTTTGCCTGCTTTCTTTTTTCTGACAGTATGCGCTGAAAGTTATCACTAAGATTTGCGAGTGCTACGAACGCTTCTTTTCTTGCAGTCTTATATAAATCTTCCTGTTTTGCAGTCGTTTTTAATAGTGAAGCAATTGTATTAAAATATTTTTTATTGGCTTTTAAAATTGTTTCCATTAAAAATTTTGTTTGCTGATATTCCCACACAGGAAACACAATTAACGAAATTATAAATGCAATAACACAAGCAATAGCTGTATCTATCAATCTGTCTTCAACAACAACTGTAAAATTTGAATTATTTAAAAAATGAAAGCTTATTAAAACATACACCGTAATACAAACACAGCTTATATAATAATTTAATTTCAACAGGCTGTAAGCAATAACCATTGCACAAATCATTATTAAAAACTCGAGCGTATTATTTTTTATGAAGTAAAGAAATGCAAAGCCTGTTATAACGCCGGTAATTGTACCAAGTAAACGCTGTTTATTTCTTGTTCGTGAAATGCTGTAACCAGGCTTTAAAATTATAGCTATCGTCATTAGTATCCAGTAGCCATGACCGAGCGGAAAAAAAAGCGAAACAACATAACCTGTTAATAAACCAATCGTAACTCTTAGT
Organism: Parafilimonas sp.; assembly: GCA_025927795.1. Classification (GTDB taxonomy): domain Bacteria; phylum Bacteroidota; class Bacteroidia; order Chitinophagales; family Chitinophagaceae; genus Parafilimonas. The sequence goes on from JAICKT010000111.1 coordinate 7,891, forward strand.
GCATGTTTAAACTGGTTTGACTTTAATGTGATGTTTTCGCGTAATAAAGAAAAAGATATTTCATTTGTTTGCACTGGCAGCTCTTCATTTGTATTGCGTTTATATTGCCTGCTTGCCATTTTTTGATAACCTGAAAAATGATGCAGCCTTTTTATTCTTTCGCCAACATCTTGCAAAGCATAAATTATTTGTCGCAGTTTAATAAATACAGACAAAGTGTTTTTATTTAAACGTTTTTTTCTTTCAGTAAGAAAAACATTAAAAACTTGTTGCAGCATTTTATCAATGTCAATGTATGAGCTCGAATGCTGGTTAAACTGAATTGAATAACCAATTGTTTTTAGCTCCTGTTTAAAATTGTGAAGCGTTTGCTTAATTGCGGGTATAATTTCTGTGTCATCAAATGCTGTGTGCACATCGCTGTAATCTTGTTGTAAAGAAATTATTTGTTCAAATAAATCAACACTGTCAAGAAACATCATCATTATAATTCTGCCTTTTGCAGTAGAATCTATAACCATTTCACGTGTGCTTAAAAGCATTTCGCGTAAACTATCTTGTTGTTGTTGTATCGTAATTTGCTGTTGCCTTAACCGGCTGAATAAATAATCTTCATCACGGTTTGTTTTAAATAAACCGGAAAGCGTTTCAACATAATCAGAAATCGCACGTAAGCTTTCACCTAACTGCAGTTGTATATAACGATAGGGGCGAAGACGATGTAAAATCAAGCTCATTACAAAATAACAGGCGCCGCCTGCTGTAAACAACAAACCATTAAACCATACACTTCCAAAACTTGCTTTACTATCAATATTAAAAATAAAAACAAGCAATGCAATTAAGCCAACCGAATTTGCCCGGTTACCATAAATCCCAATCAGTGAAAAAAACATTCCGAATAAAATAATAAACAGGATTATGAAAACGGGATTATGTTTTAAAGAGATTGTAATAACTACCACTAAAAAGTTTATACAAATGCTTGCCAAAATTGTGTTGCGGCGATGCGCAAACGGGCCGGGACTATCTGTTGAACCAACAACAAGCGCACCTAAAGGAATTGCTGTCATTAAACCTAAAACGTTATAATGATATAAAATGAGTGCGGGTATAATTGCAGCAGCAGTAATTCTTATGCCGGTAAATAAATACTGGCTTGAAAATATTTTTTTAAATGTTAGCTGATAATCCATACGCTTGTTGCAAAATAAGAATACGTTTAGTAAACGCTGATGAGAATGCTTTAAATAGAGCAATAAATTTAAGTTCACTAATTTTGCGCCGCAATGGAAATAGAAATTTTAAAATCGAAGATTCACAGGGCTGTAATTACTGAAGCAAACCTGCAATATGTCGGCAGTTTAACGCTTGATGAAGACCTGATGGATGCGGCCAATTTAATAGAAAACGAAAAGGTACAGGTAGTGAATGTGAACAATGGTTCAAGGCTTGAAACATATATTATAAAAGGCAAACGCGGAAGCGGAACTGTTTGCCTGAATGGTCCCGCAGCAAGAAAAGGATCAGTGGGAGATGTAGTTATTGTAATTTCTTATGCAACCATGGATTTTGAAGAATCAAAAAAATTTAAACCGTGGCTGGTATTTCCGAAGGAAGGAAATAAATTGTAAACGAGAATCGTCAAATGTGAAAAAAAACCAATGAAAAATATAAGTGTTGTTGAACAAAGAACTATTTCGTTTGATAAAATTGAAAGTTGGGTAAACGCAAAAAAAGTTATTGCAAAAACTATTGCTTTTACCAACGGCTGTTTTGATATTTTGCATGAAGGGCATATTTATTCTTTATCACAAGCTGCAAAAGAAGCGGATATTTTAATTGTTGGTGTAAATGCTGATGCAAGCGTTACAAAAATCAAAGGCGAACATCGCCCTATAAATAATCAACATTCACGTTCTTTAATTCTTGCCTCTTTATTAATTGTAGATGCGGTTGTAATTTTTGAAGAAGACACTCCGCTTGAACTCATTAAAAAAATTATGCCTGACGTTTTGGTAAAAGGCGGTGATTATACTGTTGAAACTGTTGTTGGTTCAAAAGAAGTTATTGCAAACGGCGGACGTGTTATTATTAATCCGCTGATTGAAAATTTTTCAACCACAGGTATAATCGAAAAAATAAAGAGCCTGTAATTACTAAATATTCTCCTCTTATACTTTATTTAAGTTGCTACATCTTGCATAATAAAATTTAATATTGTTGAATATTGCTGCACATTATTTTTGATTGCATTGTTTTACTATGAAAAATGTAATACCTCGTGATATTAGCTGGCTCAGTTTTAACGCAAGAGTTTTGCAGGAAGCAAGTGATGCTTCTGTTCCGCTGCGTGAAAGAATAAGGTTTCTGGGCATTCATTCAAATAATATGGATGAATTTTTTCGTGTGCGTGTTGCCACTTTAAAACGTATGATAGAACTCGGCGGCAAAAAAGGCAATATGCATCTTGAAGAAAATCCGCAGCAAATTATTGATCACATTTTAACCATTGTATTAGAGCAGCAAAATGAATTCAGCAGAATATGGCAGGGCATATTAAAAGAGATGAATGAACAAAATGTTTTTTTGATTGATGAAAAAAAATTAAATCGTGTACAGCAGCAATTTGTAAAAACTTTTTTTGAAGAGGAAGTTCGTACAAACATAATTCCACTGATGATTGAAAGTTTGCCGCAACTACCTTACTTAAGAGAAAAGAGTATTTATCTCGGCGTGGTTATGCGCAGAGAAGATACGGCTTATCAACAGAAATATGCTTTAATAGAAGTGCCAAGCAGATTTGTTGGTCGCTTTGTACAATTGCCTGCACCCGAAGGTCAGCAGCATATTATTTTACTTGAAGATGTAATTCGCTTCAACTTAAAATATATTTTTTCATATTTTAATTACACAACTTTTGATTCATATGTTTTTAAAGTAACCAAAGATGCAGAGCTGGATATTGATAATGATTTAACCACTTCTTTTGTGCAAAAAATTCAAAAGGGTTTAAAAAATCGCCGCAGTGGAAAAACAACGCGCTTTGTATATGATAAAGAAATTGATGCGGGCTTGCTTGAATATCTTATGCGTAAACTAAATCTTTCAAGAAAAGATAATATTATTCCCGGCGGGCGCATTCACAACTTCAGGCATTTTATGGATTTCCCTGATGTGTTTAAACAAAAAAATATCAGACGGCAACCTTTAATTCATCCGTTGCTTAAAGAAACTTCACGTGCTACTGATGTTATTTTACAGGAAGACGTAATGCTGCATTTTCCTTTTCATTCATTCAACTCAATTATAGATTTATTGCGCGAAGCGGCGATGGATCCTGAAGTAATTTCTATTAAAATAACGGCTTACCGTCTTGCATCTTCATCAAAAGTTGTTAATGCATTAATTAACGCGGTACGCAATGGTAAAAATGTGGTAGTAATGCTTGAATTAAGAGCAAGGTTTGATGAAGAGGCAAATCTTTTTTGGAAAGAAAGACTTGAAGAAGAAGGTGTAAAAGTTTTAGTTGGTATTCCAAACATGAAAGTGCATGCAAAGCTTTGTGTAATTAAAAAGAAGAGTGGAAAAAAAATAATTCAATATGGTTTTGTAAGCACAGGAAATCTTAATGAAAAAACTGCAAAGCTGTATGTTGATGATTGCCTGCTAACAGGTAACAGGCATGTTATGGCAGATATAAACCGCATTTTCAAATATCTTGAAAATCCAAAATCGAAAGTGCAGCATTTGCGGGCATGCAAAACATTAATGCT